>NZ_JBFRRH010000084.1:0-589 GCF_041472995.1 Vibrio sp. 10N.261.46.A3
GCGCTGTTGCCGGCAATGTCTACAAGTGCGGAGCCAGAAACAGGAACAGCATTTGAAACCTCAACGTCAATGCTGTCAGTCTCGGTATCATATGGGGCATTAGCCGTCGCGGTTATCGTCAGCGTTGTCCCGGGGGGGACGGCGGAGGTATTCAGCACACCCTCACTAGAGATGTTTGCCCCAGTTGCTGCTGGGCTAATGGCCCACGCCATGAAACCTGAGTCTGTCGCGGCGGCATCCGTTGAATACGAGCTGCCATCCGTAAAACCAACACCAAACGTCAGTTGCACAGGAACTCCCGCAGGGAACGCTTGGTTATCTGCGCTGTTGCCGGCAATGTCAATCAGAGCGCTGTCTTCGATAACTGTCTTGGGAGCAGCATCTGAGCCTTCTGAATTGCAACCAGTTAATACTGAGGTAATCGCGATTGAAAATAGAAGTTTAAAATATACATTCATATAGATACACCTACTCTTGAAGCTGAAAGCGAGGGAGGGTAATTTTTAGCTCATGCCTCAGCAACTACTGGAATGTTGAACAAACCAGTAAGTAATATTATAGATAAAAATAGGCCCTCCGCCACATGAAA
>NZ_JBFRRH010000085.1:0-2084 GCF_041472995.1 Vibrio sp. 10N.261.46.A3
TCCATTGGGCTTCACACCCCGGTTCTTTGAAGTCCAGTATGGCGTTGGAAGATCGTTGTCGTACCACGCCAATACTCCGCCTTGACGGTCAATATCAAAGATCAGATAAGTGACCAACTTAGGTTGATTCACTTGCAGATACTTCTTCTTGATCGCTGTGGTTTTAGGGCGTATGTAAGTGACACCGAGTTCATCAGTGCAATACGGCTTATGAGGAAGCGTCTCGATTAGGTCGAGTTGAAGAGCGTTTGATTGTTTAGCTTTCACTCATAACCGCACTTATGGCGGTTTGATGATTGTTTTTGTAAGTGCATGTGCTAAAATTTCCTTTATGCGATGCCCTGCTATCTTAAATCTTCCACCAAGTTGATTAGTAAGATTCAGGGCTTTGTTTTATCTGACGTTTATCTTACCCCTCAACATCTTACTTCGCAATTCCCCCTCCTAACACTTCAAAGTTCAATCAATCACAAATAACCACTTATCAATTCAAAATCTTATTTCCGAACAACATCAACGATCTATTAGTTCTAACAACAACCTTTTTATTTTAGCTTGTCATTTTTTTGGTTCGCTCCCTCAGGGCCTACTTTTCAAGTAGCACCCAGAAGGAGCTTATACTATTGATATTAAAGAGAAATAGACTTGTGAAGCTACTGATTTATGAAAGGTGACTATGTGGGAAGATTTCGGATGATGAAAATCCTAATAATTATATTAATAGCAGGAGTTAAACGTTATTTATTCCCCAAAACACAACGAAGAACGGCTCCCTATTGGGAGCCGTTCTTCGTTGTATCTGAATCTCAGTGCGGATTAAGTGTCGTTACGTTAAATCATCATATTATAGAAGCCAACATAGTTAAGGGATAGTCAACGTTAGGTCAGACGCCATAGATAACCCAAATAATAACCCTGTAACATCAAAAAGGCCGCCCTTGGCGACCTTATCGTGGCTCTTACTTAGAACATTACTTGGAGAATACTCTTGAAGTGCCGACTCAAACAAAAAACGATCAATTTTAAGGATATGAGATGCAGGATACGTAAGACGGCACCTCACTACCTAACTGATGTACGCTACCATCAAAATAGAGAATATCATACATCACATCACCAGAAATAGAAGAAATACGACCATCAGTGGTCGCCGACCAAGTGAAGCCCCACGACCAATTAGCAAAACTATCTAATGGCTTGCTACTCATCACACCGTACGCCTCCAGCCACTCGTGCGTTTCCGGTAATCGCCAGTCAGTTCTCCCACCGACACTCTGGAGGTTGTAAGTATCGCACACTGCATTTGCGCTGCCCCAAGTGTACTGGTAAAAATCACCAGTTACGACGTAACTTCCATCTTCTGTATAAATAGATTCTCCCGGACGACCTCCAATACTGGATATATAAGCCACTGAAGGTGAACTGGTAATCAGCTTACCCTCACCAAAATCTACAAGGTCAATACATGCCTCATTTAAGAGGCAGGTATCAATCTCAATGCTGTCAGTCTCGGCATCATATGGATCATTGCCCGTTGCGGTTATCGTCAGCACTGTCCCGGGTGTGACGGCGGAGGTATTCAGTACGCCCTCACTGGAGATGGTTGCCCCGGTTGCTACTGGGCTAATGGCCCACGCCATGAAGCCTGAGTCTGTCGCGGCGGCATCCGTTGAATACGCGCTGCCATCAGTAAAATCAACACCAAACGTCAGTTGCACAGGAGACCCCACTGGGAACACTCGTTTATCGGCGCTGTTGCCTGCTATGTCTACAAGCGCGGAGCCAGAAACTGGAACGGCATTTGAAACATCAACGTCAATACTGTCAGTCTCGGTATCATATGGATCATTGCCCGTCGCGGTTATCGTCAGCACTGTCCCGGGTGTGACGGCGGAGGTATTCAGTACGCCCTCACTGGAGATGGTTGCCCCGGTTGCTACTGGGCTAATGGCCCACGCCATGAAGCCTGAGTCTGTCGCGGCGGCATCCGTTGAATACGCGCTGCCATCCGTAAAACCAACACCAAACGTCAGTTGCACAGGAACTCCCGCAGGGAACGCTTGGTTATCTGCGCTGTTGCCGGC
>NZ_JBFRRH010000086.1:0-1723 GCF_041472995.1 Vibrio sp. 10N.261.46.A3
CCTTTGCCACACTGGCAAGACTGATGCTTGGCGACCTTGCCACGAACATGGTCGAGAATAAGCCCGCACTGGTCTTTATCTTCACACGCCCAAAATGTGGACTTACCTTGAATCAGTCGCATCGTTTTTTGACACACAGGGCACGGCATGGTCGGCTGCTCAATTTTCGGCAGCGTCAATGGCAACTCTCCAGACTTCATCTTGCCCACTAACGTGGTCACAAACTGCGTTTGCTGCGCCATGAAACTATCGAGTGTCATCTCTCCTTGCTCGATGCTGTCCATCCCCTGCTCCCACAACGCCGTCATGACAGGACTGCTGATTTCTTGAGGGAGGGCGGCAATAAAGTGACGCCCCGACTCTGCACTGAGTAGCGACTTACCCTTTGCCTCAATGAATCCTCTTGATTTTAGGTTCTCAATCACATCAGCACGCGTCGCTTGTGTCCCGAGCCCAGCTGTCTCTTTCAAAATCGCTTTGAAGTTCTCAGGAACGTGCTCACTTTTGGCGATATTCGCCATCGCTTCCAGCAACGTGCCTTCGGTGTAGTGCGCAGGCGGCGTGGTCTTTTTAGGCTTCATCGTAAGCGTGGATAAGGTCAGGACTTCCCCCTCAGCCAGCTCTGGCAGTGCGGGGGCTTCTTTCTCTTTTTCCCCCTCAACCACGACGCGCCACCCCTTAACACGCTCAATCTTGCCTTTGGTTTTAAATCGGTGCGCTTGACAGCTCACCTCAAGCAGCGTGGCATCGTCTTCCGCAGGCGTGAAGAACTGGCCGAGGTAGCGCTGAACTATCGCCTGATAAAGGTGGCGTTCTAGCTCCGACAAACCTGAAAGGTTTGGGGTGGTTGCGGTAGGAATGATGGCGTGGTGCGAGCTTTGCGCCACTTTTTTATCGTTCCAACACGGACTTTTGAGCTCAGGCGAGGTCTGTGTTACCCAGGTTGAAAATTCAGTGGCGGTTCCCAGCTTCGCCAATATCGCCGCCACTTCCCCTTGTTGAGACAAGGGGAGGTAAGCACAGTCCGTTCGAGGGTAAGACGTCAGTTTATGCTTTTCGTACAGCGCTTGAGCGCCATCCAGTACCGATTTGGCACTGTAACCGTATTTGGATGACATCGCTTTTTGCAGCGAGCCGAGGAAAAAGAGCGGCGGTGGGTTGGCTTTCACTCGCTTGGTTTCACAATGGGTCACCACCGCTTGCTGCCCCTGGCAAGATTGCACAACCTCATCCGCGACCGATTGCCTCAAACATCGGCCCTGCTCGTCTTGATGGGTATCTGGCACTTGCCATTTCATTGAAAACGGTATGCCATGCTCGACATTGGCTTCCACTTCATAGAAAGGTTTAGAGACAAAGTTCGCTATCGCCTTATCTCGCTCAACCACCAACCGTAAGGTAGGCGTTTGCACTCGCCCTACCGAGAGCACATTGCGATAGCCCAATTGTCGCCCCATCACGGTGCACAGTCGGGTTAAGTTCATCCCAAGCAGCCAATCTGCACGAGAGCGGGCCAGCCCAGCCTGGTAAAGCGGCTGCGTCTCTTCATCGCGTTTGAGCTGGGTGAGCGCCTTACGCACACTTTCCTCGTCCAACGCGCTGAGCCACAGCCTAGCCACGGGACCGCTGTAATTCAGATAGTCCAATAACTCACGAGCGATAACTTCCCCCTCTCGGTCCGCATCAGTGGCAATCACGACTTCACTGGCTTTCGCCAGCAACC
>NZ_JBFRRH010000087.1:0-14583 GCF_041472995.1 Vibrio sp. 10N.261.46.A3
GGGGTGTGAAGCCCAATGGAACGAAAACGTACGCTAAGCTTTTTTCGCCATTAAACGCTCACTTACCAACTTTTTAGCAACGCGAATTAGGGGTTTTGCGCTCATTTCAGCGAAAAGTCCAATGTAAGCCGTTAGCCCTTTATTTATAAGGGCTTTGAAGGAGGACTGGTTGGGAAAGATCTTAATTTTCACATTAAAGTAGCGAACTTTTTATGTGGGAAGCACAACTATTACCTTACAGCTCTAGCACGTCTCTGGACAAAAACGTTTCAGAGGCTTTGCTAAATTAGTAAGTTATGGATAACTAAAAGTATCGAAAGTTGCTTAACTTGGTGTCCAATATTGATGGTGCAGATTACTTAGTGGTCTTTACAGAATAATTTATTTACAAACACTCATTCCTTAAGAGTTTCTTAAGTTTCGCGTTTTATTTTGTCAATAACTACTCAAACAAAGGAAGCGCTCATGAAACACCATGCACAAACTTCTGCAGATGGCTTTACTTTAGACATCGTTTATCCAATGCATCCGCTTTGGAGCCAAGTTATCGAGCATGTTTCTCAGCGTTATCAAGAAGCATTCTTTGCCGAGCTCAAACAGTTTATGCCGGCGTATTTAACCCTCATTGAAGGCGGCCAAATTGTTTCCGTATGCGGCTTTCGCATCGCCGAAGATGAGCCTTTGTTCCTTGAACAGTATTTAGAAGACGACGCCCAAAAGCTGGTTTCTAACGTATTTAACTGCGACGTAAAACGTTCGAACTTAGTGGAGTTTGGTCACTTGGCATCTTTCGCTAAGGGCATGTCATCTCTGCACTTTTACCTCATCGCAGAAATGCTGGTCAACCTCGGTTTTGAATGGTGCATCTTCACCGCGACAGACCCACTTCACGCCATGATGGCGCGCCTAGGATTGGAGCCTCATATCATCGCGCAGGCCGATAAAAACAAAGTCCCCGATGCCGAGTCCACTTGGGGGTCATACTACGAACATCAACCGCGTGTGTTAGCTGGCAATTTGCAAAAAGGACTCGAACGTCTTCGATTAGTCCAAGAAAGAAAACGCAAACAAGCCTAGATAGAAAAGTAAACGTCGTTAAAACCGCAAACACAACCAGAACAACTTGGTTAAACACAACGCCAGAATATAGGTGAAGTATGAATATTCTCCTCGATGTCATTACAAAATGGGCAAAAACGACACCAGACCGAGCAGCACTTGTCGGCTACGAAGCGAATCAAACGGTTGAACTAACTTACTCTGAAGTGTTAAACAAGATCGAGCTCGTTGCCGCCGAGCTTATTGCACAGAACATCAAAGCACTCGCGCTACGCGCAGAAAACGGTATCGATTGGGCCATTGTTGATTTGGCGGCGATGGCGGCAGACATAGTCGTCGTACCTATTCCGACTTTTTTCTCTGATGCACAAGTTGAACATACGTTAGAGCAATCAGGCGTCGATGCTTTAGTCGGCGATTGGCAAGCATGGTTGGCTTCTAATCCTAAGCAAAGCTTTAACCAGCAAGACCATCCGTTTTCCATTGCAAATTTGCCTTTGCTGCGTCGTAGCCAGTTGAGAGATGAAGATACACAGGTAGCTTATCTACCAGAAACCGGAAAAATCACATTTACGTCTGGCTCGACTGGTCAGCCTAAAGGCGTGTGTTTAAGCAATGATCATTTGTGTTTGGTGGCGAAATCGATCGCCGACGCAGTAAACGGCACGGCGCACTCACACTTAGTGCTGCTTCCGTTATCGACGCTTCTCGAGAACATAACCGGCGTTTATGTCCCACTCATGTTGGGCGTGACGTCATATATTTTACCCGGAGAGCAAACCGGCTTACTCGGTTCAAGCCAATTCGAACCGCATCTGTTTGCACAAGCATTAGCGACCATCAAACCAGAAAGCTTAGTGCTAACACCGGCTTTATTGCTTGCGCTCATTCATATCGCGAAACAGCAGCCCTCTCTTGTGGATTATCTAAAATTTGTTGCTGTTGGCGGCGCAAGAGTGTCGTCGCAACTGATTAACACCGCGCATGCGCTGAACATCCCTGCGTTTGAAGGTTATGGCTTGTCTGAATGTGGCTCCGTCGTTTGTTTGAATACACCAGCCGCATTTAAAGCAGGAACGTGTGGCAAACCACTTCCCCACGCTCAGATTCGTATCGCGGAAGATGGTGAACTGCTCGTCAAAGGCAACGTTGCTCTTGGTTATTTGAATGAGCCGTTTACTCAAGAATGGTTAGCAACTGGCGACTTAGCCCAAATTGACGCGCAAGGTTTTGCCACTCTCTCGGGGCGTAAGAAGAACCTTATCGTCACCGCGTATGGCAGAAATGTCTCACCGGAATGGATTGAATCAGAAGCGTTGGCGTTTTTGCCGATGACGCCGCTGATCGTTACTGGCGATAGCCAACAAACATTATGCGCTGTCATTGCCAATAGTGAAGACGTCGAATCAAAGGTTCATGCATTAAACCGAACCCTACCCGATTACGCACAAATCCGAACCTTATTGCTACTGGACTACCCACGAGCCATCTCTGATTGGTACACGGATAACGGCAAGCTCAAACGAAATCAAATCGAACATGATGTGGCTCAGTTATTAGCGAGCACAACGCCTGAATTAACGCTGCAAGCGCAAAAGCTCCAACGCATCGATTTGCCCTTTCAGCAACACATTACGTCTTTCCAAACTGCATCTTAGTTAACGGCTTCTTAAGGAGAAGGTTATGACTTTATTTTTCGAACAACTCAAACAAAGCACTGCCGCTGCTCAACAAGCAATGTTAACTGCGCCAGTCATCGCAGAGGTTCAACAAGGAAACATTTCCAAAGATATGTATATCGCCTTTCTCACCCAAGCTTACCATCACGTTAAGCACACCGTTCCCTTGCTGATGGCGTGTGGAGGCCGACTATCTGGCGAATACGAATGGGTACGAGATGCCATTGCCGAATACATCGAGGAAGAGAAAGGCCATCAAGAATGGATTTTAAATGACATCAAAGCGTGCGGCGGCGATGCCGAAGCGGTACGCAATAACAAAGGTATAGGTCAAGTCGGTGCGCCGATTGAATTGATGGTTTCCTACCTTTACCACAAAATTGACCGCCACAACCCACTCGCGCTGTTTGGGATGGTGTGGGTATTAGAAGGCACCAGCGTCGGCATTGGTGGCCAAATGGCAGAAAAAATCCAGTCAACGCTAAGCCTACCGCCTTCAGCAATGACTTACTTGGTTTCACACAGCGTGTTAGACCAAGATCATCTGCAATTTTTTGAATCACTGATGAACAAAACCACCAAAGTGGAAGATCAACAAGTCATCATCGACTCCGCAAAAATGGTGTTCGCATTGTACGGACAAATGCTGCGTTCTTTGCCTTCTTTCTCAACCCAACAAGCGGCGTGAGGTGAAGCATGATCATTAACAACAGCACCATTCTCCTGACAGGCGCAACGGGCGGAATAGGGCAAGCCATCGCGCAAGAGTTAGCAAAACGCGGTGCCAGCCTCATTCTTGTTGGGCGAAACGAAGAGAGCTTGCAAACTCTACAGCGCGAACTGTCGAATCCAGAACGCCATGACCTAGTCGTTGCAGACATCACCTCATCAGAAGGATTAACTACGATTAAAGATCGAGCGCGCCAACATCTAAAAGTGGACGCACTGATTAACAATGCAGGCAGCAACGATTTCTCGTTGTTATGCCACAAGCGACCAACGCAGGTTGCAGACGAAATCCAACTCAATCTCGTTGCGCCGATGCTGCTGTGCCAATCGGCGTTGACGTGGTTAAAACAGCCTGGGGTGATTCTCAATATTGGTTCCACATTCGGCTCAATTGGCTACCCAGGCTATACCTCCTATTGCGCGGCAAAAGCGGGGTTGCACCGTTTTACCGAATCGCTCGACAGAGAACTGTTCGCAACCGGAATCCGTGCGCTGTATTTGGCACCAAGAGCGACAGAAACCTCACTCAATAGCGATGCCGTCAATGAAATGAATCGACAGCTGGGTAACAAAACGGACTCGCCGCAAGTTGTAGCCGATCACGTTGTCACCATGTTGGAAAAAGAAATTTCCGCGAAATGGATTGGTTGGCCAGAAAAGCTTTTTGCTCGCATCAATCAACTACTTCCAAGCGTGGTTTCTTCTGCGATTCGTAAGCAGCAAGAAACCATTCACCAATACGTAAACCGAGTCAGTCACTGAAGAGGACATGGACGATGAATACAAAACGACTACTTTTCGCTTTGACGGTTTGTTCAACGTTAGCTTCGACCGCTGTGTTGGCAGGTAATGCTCCACTGCAACAGGTTCAAAAGAAATGGGCGGAATGTCAGTATAGCACGCCCGATGGTGACGAGAAGGAACAATGCTTCCATCGTGCGATTGCCAAAACCAGTATTTATCTCGACAGAGAACCCGGCAATCCCGAACTCACTATTTGGCTGGCAATCAATAAAGCATCGCTGGCTGGTGCTCAAGGTGGCTTAGGTGCACTATCACTCGCCAAAGAAGCCAAATCTTTACTCGAAGGGGTAATTGCAACGTCACCGCAAACGCTCGATGGCTCTGCATACACCAGTTTAGGTTCTCTGTATTACAAAGTTCCGGGGTGGCCAATTGGCTTTGGTGATGACGATAAAGCCGAAGAAATATTGAAAAAAGCGTTAGAGATCAATCCAAAAGGCATCGATCCGAACTATTTTTATGGAGACTTCCTTGCAGAAGAAGGTCGAGACAAGGAAGCGAAAGTGTATTTGACTCGCGCAATGCAAGCATCACCTCGCCCTGACCGACCTTTGGCAGATAAAGGCCGAAAACTGGAAATTGAAGCGACTCTTGGGAGATTGAAATAAATCATGCGCTTATTACTCGTAGAAGATGACAAACTACTCGGTCAATCCATGGTGACTTCATTAAGTCGCCATGGTTACACTGTGGATTGGGTGGAAAAAGGGTCTGGCGTGACTAGCGCACTCAAAACAGAAGCGTTCACCGCCGTAATATTGGATCTCACTCTCCCCGATATCGATGGACTGGAAGTTCTGCGTAATATTCGCAAAGGCGGATTTAAGCTCCCAGTGATGATACTTACCGCACGAGACGACATTCGCGATCGCGTTCAAGGCCTTGATGGCGGCGCAGATGATTACCTCGGAAAACCGTTTGCACTCGAAGAGTTGCTCGCTCGCTTGCGTGTGTTGATTCGCCGTCAATCCGGTAGTGCAGAAGAAATCATTCAAGTTGGACAGTTATCTTTATCCTTATCGGAACAAAGCATTCGCTACGATGACGCGCCGCTTAAACTCACACGCAATGAATTTAAAATCCTCACCAGTTTGATGACGAACGCCGGACGCGTGCAAAGTAAGGAGCAATTGCAACAATCACTGCACGGCTGGGATGAAGGTTCAAGCGACAACGCTATCGAAGTTCATATTCACAATTTGCGTAAAAAAGCGCCCAAAGTGGTCATTAAAAATATTCGCGGTGTGGGGTACATTCTTGAAAGATAAGAAATCGTACTCGATCAAACGTCAGTTAACTCTATCAGTAGTCGTGTTGGTAAGTGTTCTCTTACTCATCTCACTTTATTTCAGTTTCCAATCTGCGAAGCACGAAGTCGAAGAAGTTTATGACGCTAGGCTTGGACAATCCGCAAAATTAATGTTGCTGACGCTCTCAATTTCAACGGAAGAGAGGACTCTCGCTAACCATCGAGAATTATTTAATGAGTGGATGGAAAACATTGAGTCAATGTCAAAGTCTGACGACGACAATGTCACAAAGTTCGGCCACCCTTATGAACAAAACTTGGTTTTTCAATTCTATCGAGACAACACACTAATCTGGAGCTCTGATCAAAGCTTGCACGCACTCTCTACGTCCTTTGATAATAACGGCTACGCTGATATCGTAAAAGACGCTACACAATGGCGTACATTTCAGATTTCACTACCACAAACAAAACATGATAATGAATACGTCGTGGTTGCAGAAAAATACAAGATACGTAAAGAGATCATCCACGAAATTGCCCTATCCACATCAATAGAACAATTGCTGATACTACCAACTTTGTTGCTTTTGCTGTTTTGGTTGATCGATAAACATTTCCGACCGATTAACGACCTGCGCACCGCCATCACACAAAGAAACGTACACCGATTAGATCGCATTCATGTAAAAGACAACACCGTTGAACTCGCACCACTTGTCGATTCGCTCAACTCTCTCCTCTCTGAACTAAAGTTAGCCTGGCAAAGAGAGAAACGCTTTACACGTGCTGCAGCGCATGAACTAAAAACCCCACTAACAATCCTTCGTCTTAACGTAGAAAATGCGCTTGAAAGTAATGATCCGGAGCAACTGAGAGGAGATTTACTCAACATTCTGCAAGGCATTGAACGCACTGACCGCCTTATCCATCAGCTACTGACTTTAGCTAAAGTAGATAGCTTATCAGAACGTGTATTCGACACCGTTGAACTAACCCCTTTGTTGCAAACCGTTGTTGCTGATTTGGCACCGTTAGCATTGAAGCATAAGCAAGACATCAGTTTATCATCTTCCAACATCGCTATATCAGGTGATCGAATGTTGTTAGAGGTGTTATTTCGTAACCTCGTCGATAATGCGATTCGTTACTCCGGCGAACACAGTGACATCCAAGTCAGCGTCATAGAGAAAAATAATACAATCAAAGTTTTAATTTCCGATACTGGCCCAGACATCCCGAAAGAAACTCGTGAAAGAATCTTCGAACAGTTTTATCGGGGTCATTCCGAACATGGCGACGGTGCGGGTTTAGGGATGTCAATTTGCAAAGACATTACTGCACTACACCGTGCAACACTTGAGCTCATTCCCAGAGAAAATAGTAGGAATACGTTTATAGTAGAGTTCCCAAAGTATGGAGAAAGAGCATAAGTAGATTTCATCAAGAAATGTGCTTATCAGGCTCACATTAGTATTTGTATGATCATTTTTATTAATAGTATTTGATTGAGTATTTAGTCTAACAAATAATGGGGCGTGCGACGTGAGGTCGTATGAAGCGCTGTTCACCGCTTAATGTGTGAACCATCTGTATCACCAGATGAACCTAGGACTCTGAATAAAGTAGCGAGTCTGACAATGTAACGAAGGCTGGTCATGCACCAGTCGGGATCTAAATCGCGAGAGAACGATCCTCCTGATAACCACAATCGGGTGAGTGCTAGGTAGTCAGCATGATGAACATAAGTGAATCCGCATAAGGTGCGTTATATGATGAATCAGCGGAAGTGGTTAATACGCTGTGGCCAAAAGGCATGAGAGTCGGAAAGAGATTGCCCCGTGCTCTTTCGTGATCGTTGAACTCTCCGCACTATAGCGGGCATCTACACTGACATTGCGCGACATACGGAACACGGTAAGCCTGTATCACTCCCTCTGGGAAAGCCTTCGTGGCCGATAGTGATGCAGGTATAGGAGGTTGGAAAAAGCGAAGGCTGCATTGTAACGATGCAGATACAGATTCATATCTGATCACGAAAGTGGGCTGACTTCCGACTGGTCTTCCGTTGCAAGAGAATTTGAAGAACTTTATTCAAGGAGAAACGCAAATGATGATTTCAAAAGAGATTAGTGCCTCTCCTGACAGTGCTCAATGGCAATCCACCAATTGGAAAGACGTTGAATCTCATGTTTTAAAGCTTCAGATGCGTATTGCAAAGGCAACACGAGAAGGTAAACACAGCAAAGCGAAAGCGTTGCTGTGGATACTGACTCACTCGCGATCAGCAAAACTTCTTGCTGTTAAGCGGGTATCACAAAACAAAGGCAGTAAAACGCCTGGAATTGATGGCGTTATCTGGAATACAGATACGCGCCGCATGAAAGCGGTCAATCAATTGAGCAGAAAAGCTTATCAAGCCAAACCGCTCAAGCGTATCTACATCCCCAAGAAAAATGGCAAACTCAGACCACTGGGTATCCCCTGCATGGTCGATAGAGCGCAGCAAGCGCTTCATCTTCTTGCTCTGGAGCCTGTATCAGAAACACTTGCCGGCCCTAACAGCTATGGATTTAGACCAAACCGCAGCACTGCCGATGCAGTCGCACAGTGCTTCAAGTGTCTGGCATTAAAGAAATCAGCTCAATGGGTTCTTGAGGGAGACATCAAAGCCTGTTTCGACAAGATCGGACATCAATGGCTTATGGACAACATTGCCGTAGATAAACGTATGTTGGAACAATGGCTAAAGTCTGGTTTTATAGACAAAGGGTTGTTCTATCGCACTGACGAGGGAACACCACAAGGTGGGGTCATATCTCCGACCTTGATGCTTATGACTCTTGCAGGGCTTGAGCAACGCATAAAGTCTACTGCACTAAAAAAGGGTGCTAGAGCCAACTTTATTGGATACGCCGACGATTTCGTCGTCACCTGTGCTTCAAAGGAAGTGCTGGAGAACGATATTAAACCGTTGATTGCTGATTTCTTAGCAAAAAGAGGCTTAACACTCTCCGAAGAGAAAACGCACATTACCCATATCAGCCGTGGTTTTGACTTCTTAGGCTTTAATCATAGGAAGTACAAAGGGAAATTGCTCATTAAACCGAGCAAATCCAACACACTGCTGTTCTTGAGTAACTTGCGTGAACTCATCAAAAAGCACGCAACTATCCCCGTTAACGATTTAATCAAGTTGGTAAATCCGAAACTCAGGGGCTGGTCGAATTACTATCGACACTGTGTAGCTAAACAGGTATTCGGATATGTAGGTCACAAGCTATTCCATGCGTTATGGCACTGGGCTAAAAGGCGTCATCCAACAAAGTCTAGAACTTGGGTCGCTCTTAAATACTTCATCAACCGTCAAGGTCAATGGCAATTTCACGGTTGGCAGAAGATCATGAATATGGATTGTCAGTTCAATCTGTTTCAAATAGCCAAAGTGCCGATAGAGAGACATGTGAAAATCAGGAGTGCCGCTACACCTTTTGATCCTCAACACCAAGAATACTTGGCAAAGAGAAAGTCAAAGAGGCAAAGTCGCAACTCTTGGCATGAGCCTGCTCTCACTGCTTTGTAAGTTGCTGGGTGCCAACTGGTGCCTTCGTGAAGGCTTGAGCCTAGTGCGGTGAAAGTTGCACGCTGGGTTCTTAGAGGGGCGACACTTGGTAACAGGTGTCGTCTACTCGACAAATGTTAGTTTCAATCTTTGTCTTTCGAGACTTGCTCAATAGTATCAATTCAGGAAAACAGTAAAGGTTGTGACATCACAACAGAATGAGGGCCTTTATTCTATCGATAGTGCTCCCTGAAAATCAGGCGAACGACCACTTGGTTTAGAATGAAACGATTTAAGCAGGATGGACTAAAATATGAGCTTGATTCGATTTAGCATTCCACTCTTTCATCTCAGCGATGAATAGACCATGAGCGTTGATTGAGTTAATCAGTTCTGGGGCTTGTTCTGACTGCATCAACATAGAGAGCGGGGTAATCTGTTTATGCTCCTGATCAAAGCCATGTTCTATTTGCTCTTCGAGCATATAGAGAATACATGATTCGGCTTGACTGCCTTCTTCGAACAATCGTGATTCAATGCCTTCAGTGTCATAAAGGTGAACCAATAAATTGTAGAGCTTTTCTGCACCGACGAGCTTGGTGCGGGCAGCTTGTGAATTCAGCTCATGTAGCCGCATCTCTAAGTTCCCGCCCTTTTTCCTAGCAACATTGATCATCAATTTGAGGTCTTTTTTGATGTTAGATAACGATTTATCCGTAAGCTTAGGCTTGAGAAATTTAATCAGAATTTCATTGCGGGCTGGCACAGGCACAAAACGGGAAGATGTCGCAACCCTGCACAATAAATGGAGTAAGGCATGGGTAATAACGTTATGTAAGTTGTGGTAGTAGTCAAAGTCTTTCTTAATCTGCATGAGTGGGTAAAGCCATTACTATGTCTTATTCAAGTTTGAGGGAAAGAGACGCTGACAATGTCATCGCCTTATCCTAGCCTCGTATTTTAGTTAAAAAAGCGCTCTCGCGCTTGCTTAAAGCGTATCAATATCCTTTGCCTTGGGCGTCTAAGCGTTCACTTTTTAGTTTCTTTGCCACTCGAATCACCGTTCTAGTGGACACATTCGTCAAATTTGCGGTATCACTGATACTTAACCCGTTGATAACTCTTAACTGATAGATTTTTTCGTGAAGCTGGAGGTCAGCTTGCCTTCCACGATACTTTCCCTCTTCTCGGGCTTTTATGATCCCTTCAGCTTGTCGACGCCGACGATCTTGGTAATCTTTTCTTGCAATCGCTGCGAGCATATCCATCATCATCCCGTTAATGGCTCTGATCATAGAGCGAGTGAACTCGTCGGTAATATGTGGTGCAAAAGCGATATGGCTGGTCGGTAAGTCGAGGCTGACAACCTTAAGATCCTTTTGGTTCAGCATTTCCTTTAATTTAAACCAACTTTTTTCATCAAGACGTGAAAGGCGATCTATCTGCTCAATGATGATTGCATCGCCTTTCGCTGCATCATCAAGTAATCGTAGTAGCTCTGGTCTTTGTAATGATGCACCTGATTCATTCTCAATATACCAACCAGCTACACGATAGCCTTTATCTTGAACAAAGCTCTGTAAGGTACTCTGAGCTCGTTTTGCATTTTGATCAGATGTTGATGCTCTAAGGTAGCCAAAGATGTACATAATCTGCCCTAAGTGACATTTAAGTTATGATCTAATGTGGTGTGTCATATAGGTTATGACAAATATATAAAAACTGCCACTTTTAATCTATGATCATGGGGTGTACTTCATTGTCATACGAAGATCGTGATTTGATTTTGAATTTTAGTTGACCTATTATTGGTGTGTTAATTATTCACACATGTAGGTGAAAATATGTCACGCACAACTAGTGTTACGATTGGGTCTCAGCTAGATGAGTTTGTCGGCCAACTCATAGCGACTGGTCGCTATGGCTCAACAAGCGAAGTAGTTCGTTCTGCATTGCGGCTACTCGAAAGGCAAGAGAAACAAACCACGGCTCTAAAAATGGCGATTGAAGCCGGAGAGCAGAGTGGTCAATGCTCATTATCACTTCATGACATTGCGACTAAAGTAAAGCAGAGACACAATGTATAAACTTTCCAACCTCGCCGCAGAAGACTTTGAGCATATCTTTGAATACACCCTATTGAACTTTGGCATAGAGCAAGCGGATGCTTATACAGACAGTATGCATGACGTTTTGCTAACGCTTGCAGAACAACCTTTGATGGGTTACGAGTGCTCCGAAATTGCCGAAGGGCTTCGCCGCCACGATCACCATAAACATGCTATTTTTTATCGCCCACAACCTCATAGTATTTACATAATCCGTATTCTTCATCAGCAAATGGAACCATTGCGGCATTTCCATCCAGATATTTATTAAAATTCCTCATGGCTTACATGCCGGAAATGGGAAAACAATACGTCACTGATTTGAGTTTGTGTAACCAATAAGAGGTTTTGGCTATGCCCGTAGATTTTTTAACCACTGAACAAAAAAATAGTTACGGGCAATTTAATGGGGAACCGAATGATGTTCAATTGGCGCGGTATTTCCATTTGGACGAGGCTGACTTAGCTTTTATTACACAAAGACGTGGTGAACACAATCGATTTGGAGTCGCTCTGCAATTAGGTTGTGTTCGCTTTCTTGGTACTTTCTTAATCGATTTAAGTCAAGTCCCAACGAATACCCAATGGTTTGTCGCAAGGCAACTGAATATAACCAATATTGGTATTTTGTCTGATTATTCTCAGCGCGAAACCACACGCCGCGAGCATACCGCTCTGATCCGCAATCAATATGGTTATCGTGAGTTTGTTTGGCCGTGGTCATTCCGGTTATCCCGCCTTCTCTATAGCCGGAGTTGGATCAGTAATGAACGCCCGAGTTTACTGTTTGATTTAGCTACCGGATGGCTGGTCCAACACAAAATCCTTTTGCCAGGTGCGTCAACGTTAACGCGCTTGATTTCACAAATCAGAGACCGAGCAGAAAACCGATTGTGGCGGCAACTATCCAGCCTCCCAAATTCGGAGCAGCAAGCTAGATTGGACTCCTTACTACAAATTCCTGAAACAGCCAGAACATCACACTTCGACCGTTTTCGTAAGGGGCCGGTCAATGTCAGTGGCCCTGCATTTAATGAGGCCATTGAACGTTACAAAGCACTTCAAACCTATGGGATAACTGAACTGGATTTTACTGGTATTCCTCCCGTCCGGTTTAAGCATATTGCCCGCCATGCTGGAATGATCTCGGCATACAAAATAGGCCGTATGCCTGAGACTAAACGTACTGCGATACTCGTGGCTTTTGTGAAAGCCTATGAAATTATTGCATTAGATGAAGCATTGGATGTACTGGATCTTTTGATCACCAACATCGCTGGCGAAGCGAAGAAATTAGGACAGAAAAAGCGTCTTCGTACTCTGAAAGATTTAGATAAATCTGCACTAGCTTTAGCCAAAGTTTGTACTCTGCTGCTAGACGACAACCTAGATGATGAGTCGCTACGTCCGTCAGTCTTTGCTAAATTTTCACGGGAAAAGCTAGCGCAATCTATTTCTACCGTACACGAGTTAGCCCGACCTTATGATGACAATTTTCATGAAGAGATGGTTGAACAGTACGGGCGAGTTCGGCGTTTTCTACCAAAACTGCTTCGTGATATCGAATTTTCCGCCGCTCCTGCGGGAGACAAAACGCTTGAAGTTCACCAGTACTTAGCACAACTACTCGACTCAAAAAAACAAATTCTTGATGATGCGCCAGTGGATATCGTATCTAATCCATGGAAGCGATTGGTATTAGATAAAGATGGTCGGGTGACTAAACGAGGCTACACACTGTGTTTTTTGGATAAATTACAGGATAGCTTGCGCCGACGAGATATCTATGTCGAAAACAGCGATCGCTGGGGCGATCCGAGAGCCAAACTTTTGCAGGGGCAAGAGTGGCAGTCCAACCGAATTCAGGTCTGTCGATCACTGGGACATCCGCTAAACGCAAAAGAAGCCATCGATGCGTTAGTCAGGCAACTGGATACAACCTATCATCAGGTTGCCGCAAATTTTGACGATAATGGTTCGGTGGATATTGATATCTCGGGGAAACGACCGGCTCTGACCATCACAAATATTGATAGACTAGATAACCCTCCGAGTTTACAAGGCTTATCCAAACAAGTGGAGGCGCTACTTCCTGCCATAGACCTCACAGAACTGCTACTTGAAATCAATGCTCACACTGGCTTTGCCGACGAGTTTACCCATATTAGCGAATCCAATGCTCGTGCTAATGATTTAACGGTAAGTATCTGCGCCGTGTTATTGTCCGAAGCTTGCAATATCGGCTTAGAGCCACTGATAAAATCTCATGTCCCCGCCTTGACCAGACACCGACTCAGTTGGGTTAAGCAAAACTATTTACGAGCAGAAACGCTAGTAAAAGCCAACGCGAAACTTGTCGATTTTCAGTCTACTCTTGCGCTAGCTAAGCATTGGGGCGGAGGAGAAGTTGCCTCTGCTGACGGGATGCGATTTATCACACCAGTAAGAACCGTCAATTCAGGAGCAAACCGAAAATACTTTGGTTCCAGCCGTGGTATCACATGGTATAACTTCATCTCTGATCAATTTTCTGGATTTCACGGAATCGTTATACCAGGAACACTACGAGACTCCATATTCGTATTGGAAGGATTACTGGAACAGCAAACCGGATTAAACCCTACCGAGATCATGACGGATACCGCCGGAGCCAGTGACATGGTATTTGGTTTATTCTGGTTGTTGGGGTATCAATTTTCGCCACGATTAGCCGATGCGGGTGAATCGGTATTTTGGCGTGTAGATAAAGAAGCGAATTACGGCGTACTCGATGAGCTAGCTCGGAGCTGCGTAAATCCTCAAAAAATTGAGCTTCACTGGGATGACATGATGCGTATCGCCGGCTCTCTTAAACTAGGGAAAGTGCAGGCATCAGAACTGATTCGGTCATTACTTAAAAGTGACCGTCCATCAAGTCTGGCCCAAGCCATTATCGAAGCTGGCCGTATCAATAAGACATTATATTTACTGAATTACATCGATGACGAAGACTATCGACGCAGAATTCTAACCCAATTAAACCGAGGCGAAAGTCGTCATGCCGTAGCCAGAGCCATTTGTCACGGTCAACGCGGTGAAATCCGCAAACGTTACCGAGAAGGGCAAGAAGATCAATTGGGTTCGCTTGGCTTAGTCACTAATGCCGTTGTACTGTGGAACACCATGTATATGCAAGCTGCATTAGAGCACATAGAACAGCAAGGTGAAACACTAAAAGATGAAGACATTGCAAGGCTATCACCACTCAGTCATAAGCATGTAAATATGTTGGGGCATTACTCATTTACATTGACCGAACAGGTTTTAAATGGTGAGTTAAGACCGCTTAAACAGCCGTCAGAACAGGAAAATTTTGCTTAGCGTACGTTTTCGTTCCATTGGGCTTCAGACCCC
>NZ_JBFRRH010000088.1:0-24096 GCF_041472995.1 Vibrio sp. 10N.261.46.A3
TTTATATTTGATCAACTGTCGAGTAAATCTCGGTAAAACGCTTGGAAACTTGGCGCGGCTAAATAACCTTCAGATCGGCTGTCTAACATTGCTCCACCACGGTTAAGCACTATACCATATGGTGGGCGCAGCGGGATTTGAGCGTTAGAGACCGCTTCCAAGTAGTCACGCAACTCAGCAAGGCGTTCAGCATCAAAGAACTGGAACTTAAATACTCCAGGAGAGATCTCTTTGAGCAAGTCTTTTACCGCGATTTCTTTCGTTGGATTTTGCCAAGCTTCTCTGACAGCTTCACGTAGGCGGGCATCTAACAGCGAATCATCGAAATCCAATTGGCTGCCTTCTGCACTTGCTTCCCATTCTTTCCAAGCCTCGCTGAACAAGCCCTTATTGTTGTCCCAAAACTGTTGTACAGAAGGAGCTCGTTGAAGCATCGCTTCTCGTGTCGGTAAATCGATGGCGCGTGCGCGCTCTAGTTGATTAGATAACATAATGTGTTCGCTCCTTTTGTTTGCTTGCGACCAATCTATTACACCAAGGTTTGTAGATAAACGGGGCGCTGGGCAAAACAGAATTAACGTTTTCTATATAATCAAATTGCGGCTTGGCGGCTCTGCTTAAGTAAATAAGCGGCAGGAATAGTTAGTGATGAACAAATTAAGGAGTGATGGAGAAGATTAGGACGATCACGCAAATCCTTTTGCATGTTCGATGGGGGAAGCGTTAATTAGAAGTCATAGTTGAGGTTCATTGAGCTGTAGATTTCGGCATTACTTTGGTCTGATGCAACAGTGGTGTTGTAGATGTATTCGGTATCAAAAGTCAGAGCCAAATTGCCCATCAGAATGTTCTTTAGATAGCCTTTCAGGTTGTAGTTCGTGTTTTCTTCACCATAAGCCATGTTAGCCGTGGCACCCATAGAAAACGTTTCAGTGAGCGTTAAGGAGCCATCGATACTGGCATTGGCAATAAGTTCGTAGTTTTCTTTGTTTGGGAACTCTTCATCGGAGGATTGGCGTTTACTGATTCGGTAACCCGGGCCAGCGGAGCCTTGAAGTTTGATTCTTTCAGTATCATAAAAGTGGCGACCCAATCCTGTAGCCGTTATAAATTGCTTACGATAAGTACCAAAGTGGTCGTGTTCAAAACGGGTTGTCGCGACCAAATAGGTGACTTCGTTCAAGTCATAGCTGATGCCATAGTTGGTGGTATAGCGATTGGTACCGTCTTCATCGTTTTCAGCATCGGTATAGTAGGTATCAAACTGAACTCGTTGGCCCCAGTTCTCTTTTTTGTAACCAACAGAGATTCCAGAGTTGATCGACAAGGATGAGCTGGTGTTTTGCGAGTATATAACCCCGAGCTTGGTCAGGGTCGTAAAAGGGGATTCTTCAGCTTCTTCTTGTACCTCAGAACGTTCGCTTAATACGATGTCGTCCTCGAGTACCACTTCTTCAACCTCTTCTCCAGCCTCTTTTCCAAATATAGGCATAGAGAACGCGATGAGAAATAAAGGTAGCTTTGCTAGGGAGCGTGTGTATGAAACTGTGTTGGTTAATGGGCGCGTTGTTTGTGAGATAGCGTGTGTCGACATAATGGTTTGGTATATAAGGTGATTGAACACGACGAACGCAAGGCTAGTCGTGAAGAGTCGTCAATGATTGAATCGAAAATGCGTGTGAGTTATGACGCCATAGGCAAAGGCGAAAAAATCGTTTTTATCGCTGAGAAACCGTTACCTCGATGAGGATTGAAATCTTCAATGTGGACAAAGAATTCAAGTATCTCAGAGGGTTTATCGTCTTCGATTAACAAGAACTCGAGTAGCCCTTGTTCGACATGGCATGAAACGATGGTTTCGCTCGATTGATCAGCTGAAATCTGATCAACATTGATCACAACGCTCGTCTCGGGTAACACATTGAAAGCATCTTGCGCGCACTTAAGAATACAGCTGCAGACATACTCTCGATATAAGGCATTGCTTTCAGAAAGAGACATCGTTTCAAGCTTCACTTCTCCTTGGCACAATACCTTTTTTTCTTTAGGGATCACGTTGTGCTTATTAACCTGAATGTTGATTTCTAGCAGGTGACCATTCTTATAGGTATTGAAGTTATGGTTAATCAGCTTAGTGTCGACTACCGCGGCGTTAATCGAGTTCTGTTGAGCTTCGGAAAGGGCTGATAGTTTTGCTTCACTATCGTTGTTTAATATACCTTTCGATAATTGATTGCCCTTGGCCCAGTAGCTGTAGCTTTGAACCCAATGTACAAACTCTGTCTTATATTGCTCGATGTCTTGTTCGGCGGCACGCTCGATATTATTGGTGAGGGTGTACAACTTCGACTTGTTGCCTAGCAGAATATCTAGCCAGTTAGGTTTGTACTCATCGAGAGCTTCCATGGCTTTGACTTTATGATCGAATCGAACCGTTGGCATTGTCGGCGCAGGTTCCATCGCAATCGACTCCCAATTCATTTTTGGGGTCGGAATGGTATGCACGGATTGGATTAAATGGAGGTGCTGATTGAATAAGCTCACTTCACTTACAGCGTCCTCAAGTTGTTTGGTATTCATCTACATTCCTGTCGACTGTTGTTCTTGTAATTTGGCGCTTAGTTTATGGTCAAAGCGCCAGAACAGTATTTAAATGAATGTGAATGATCTTTCGTGAGGTTACTTGATATTGGTTTAGGAATATTTGGGGAGGAAAGTTGGGTTTATGATTGAGTTAACAGCATAGAAACACAGAGAACAAGGCGCTCTCTGTGTTAGTCATTTTGCTATTATAGAAACTCGTTGAAGAGCATTATCTCTGGCGTCTTGCGACCAAAGTAAATCGGTAATCGTTAGACGTGAAGTAGTTGCGGCTGTATTCAAACACCGTGTTATTGGCGAGGTAACCGCGAGTACGTTTTTCAATGATAGGCTGAGCTGGGTCAATACCTAACTGTTTAGCAACGTCTTCAGGTGGAAGAATCGGCACCAGTTCTTGCTCACTTCGATCAATCACCATGCCTTTGGTGTTCTCAATAAAGTCGTATTTTGATGTCTGCATCACTTGATAGGTGAGATCTGGGAATAGGGCAACAGGTAACCAAGTTTCTTCAACCGTGATTGGATTGTTGTCTATGAAACGAACACGTTTTACGTAGAAAACCAATTCGCCTTCTTTGATATCTAAATGTTCAGACATCGCCAAAGAACACGGCTTCATTTCAAAGGCCAGAACTTCACTGTGTGTAACCACATCCAAATGCGCCCACTTTTCTTGAAAGCTCGACTGTTTGTAGATGTCGTAATTGATCTTGTTCTCTTTGACGTAAGTGCCGCTGCCTTGAACGCTTTCAAGCTCATCGTTTTCGATCAGTAGTTTCAGCGCTTGTCTAACCGTTACACGACTTACCGAGAATACTTCACGCAATTGCGCTTCTGTTGGGAGTGCTTCTCCAACTTTATATTCTCCAGAACTGATCTTTTCTCTTATTGCATCGGCGATTTGGCGATACATAGGGAGTCTTGCCATTTTTGCCTCATTTGTGCGCTAGGACAACTAGACTTTGATTAACAACCTGTACCTTAAATACGTAAATTTGCTCTATATAAGCCTTGCTTTAAAGGTTAGTGTGAGCGTCGTATCGGCGTTTTGTAGTACATATAATACAAATTAAACGATACATAACAAGCTTTCTTAAAGGATTTACCAATACGATTTAAATGCAAATTGAATACAAATATGTATTGATGAGATCGTGATCACGGATTAAATGTCTTGAAGTTGTATTATTCTTCTCGTCGACAGGGACGACTGTCGTACTAATCCGTGACTATGGGACAAAGGTTATGAAACTTACTACTCTAACGAATAAGTCGCTCGTAAATCTGCAAACTACGTTTAGCAGTCGAGAAGAAGCGATTTACGCACTTGCTGACCAACTGGATCAGCAAGGCAAACTGCATAACAAGCAAGAGTATCTTGATGCAGTATTTGCTCGTGAAGAGCAAGGCCCGACAGCGCTTGGTGAAGGCCTAGCAGTACCGCATGGCAAGACTGACGCGGTTAAAGAAGCTGGCTTCGCTGTAGCAACACTAAAAGAAGACATGAAATGGAAAGGCTTGGATGAAGACGAAGATGTAAATCTTATCTTCCTAATTGCGATTCCAAATGCAGAAGCGGGTTCTACCCACATGCATCTGCTCACTGCATTGACAACTACATTGGTTGATGACGATGTTCGCGAAGCGGTATTAAAAGCGACAACCGCTGAAGAAATCTTTGCGCTTCTTGATGGCGACAATCAACAAGAAGAAAAACAAGACAACTTAGATACAAATGCGCCGACAATTGTATGTGTTACTGCTTGCCCTGCTGGCATTGCTCATACTTATATGGCGGCAGAATATCTTGAAAAGGCGGGCAAAAAGCTTGGCTATAACGTGCATGTTGAAAAACAGGGCGCAAACGGTATTGAAGATCGCTTAACGGCTGAGCAATTAAACAATGCAGTGGCTTGTGTATTTGCTGCTGAAGTTGCGATTAAAGAATCTGAGCGCTTTAACGGCATTCCTCGTGTAGAAACGCCAGTTGCAGAACCGATTAAACACGGTGAACGCATTCTAAACGAAGCAATTGAAGAGTCGAAAAAAGGTAACGGTGCAGAGCGTAAAGTTGCTACTGATGACAAACCTAAGAAAGTGCCACTGAAAACAGAGCTCAAACAAGCACTGCTTTCTGGTATTTCTTATGCGGTTCCTCTTATCGTTGCTGGTGGTACTGTGCTTGCGGTTGCTGTTCTTATCGCGCAAATTTTTGACCTGCAAGAGCTCTACGCAACAAAAGATTCTTGGCTATGGATGTATCGCAAACTAGGTGGCGGCCTACTGGGTACATTGATGGTGCCAGTACTGGCAGCTTACACAGCTTACTCATTAGCAGATAAACCGGCACTTGGTCCTGGTTTTGCCGCAGGTATTGCAGCAAACATCATTGGCTCTGGTTTCCTAGGCGGTGTTGTTGGTGGTTTGATTGCTGGTTACGTGATGCGTTGGGTAAAAGAGCATGTTCGCTTAGGCCCTGCGTTTAACGGCTTCCTTACTTTCTACCTTTATCCGGTGATCGGTACTTTGGTGGCAGGTAGCTTGATGCTATTTGTTATCGGTAAACCTGTAGCGTTCCTAAACCAAGGTCTAACGGACTGGTTGAACGGTATGTCAGGCACCAATGCGCTGTTATTGGGTGCGATTCTTGGTCTGTTTGTATCATTCGACTTAGGTGGTCCGGTAAACAAAGCCGCTTACGCATTCTGTTTAGGTGCAATGGCGAACGGTGTTTATGGCCCATACGCAATCTTTGGTTCAGTAAAAATGGTATCAGCGTTCACCGTAACGGCTTCAACCATGATCGCTCCACGCCTATTTAAAGACTTTGAGATTGAAACCGGTAAATCTACATGGCTACTTGGCCTAGCGGGTATTACCGAAGGCGCAATACCAATGGCGATTGAAGATCCAATCCGTGTAATCGGCTCATTCTTACTAGGATCAGTGGTTACAGGTGCGATGGTTGGCGCGGCAGGTATTGGTCTATCAACTCCGGGTGCAGGTATTTTCTCTATCTTCTTGTTACACGATTCAGGTTTAGGCGCATTCTCTGCTGCTGCAATCTGGTTCGGTGCTGCGATTGTCGGCACAGTGATTTCAACTGTTACTCTTCTGATGTGGCGTGGTCATGCTGTAAAAAAGGGTAAGTTTGAAGCAAGCACTGCAACACAGAACTAACTGAATTTTGAGTTAGCTCCTAACTCACTGCGAAATCAATATATAAAAAATAACAAACAACTGGCTGTCCTAAATACCTGTGCTCCTAACGGTTTTATTCACACAGATTCTGGGCGTGGTTTTCTGCACCCTAATTTTAGTGGCAGCCAATTTTAACCCCTTGAAAAACTTTAATTTAGTCGTATTTGGGTTCGAACTTTAGTTTTACTCGAAGCGACACATTTAGGTAAATGATTATGACTACATCACGCGTACATATTACTCCACACATGCACTGGGATCGTGAATGGTATTTCACAACAGAAGAGTCTCGCATTCTTCTTGTGAACAACATGGAAGAAATCATGAACCGTCTGGAGAGTGATCCAGAATACAAATACTACGTTCTAGATGGTCAAACCGCCGTTCTAGAAGATTACTTCGCAATCAAACCAGAAAACACTGAACGCGTAAAAGCATTGGTTGAAGCGGGCAAGCTGATTATTGGCCCTTGGTATTCTCAAACCGACACAATGCAAGTTTCTGGTGAGTCAATTGTACGTAACATGATGTATGGCATTCGTGACTGTATGAAGTTTGGCGATGCAATGAAGATTGGTTACTTACCAGATTCATTCAGCATGAGCTCACAGCTGCCAATGATCTACAACGGCTTCGACATCACTCGTGCAATGTTCTGGCGTGGTTGTTCAGAGCGTCATGGCACTAACAAAACAGAATTCTTATGGCAGTCTAATGACGGCAGTGAAGTGACGGCACAAGTGCTTCCGCTAGGTTACGCGATTGGTAAATACCTTCCACAAGACGAAGAAGGCTTGCGTGCTCGTTTAGATAAGTACTTCCCAGTGCTAGAAAAGCCATCGGTGACTAAAGATATCTTGCTACCGAACGGCCACGACCAAATGCCGATTCAAAAAGACATCTTTGAAGTAATGGATAAGCTTCGCGAAATCTACCCAGATCGTGAATTCTCAATGAGCCGTTACGAAGAAGTGTTCGAGAAAGTAGAAGCGGCGCGCGACCAACTCGACACAATTAAAGGCGAGTTCAACGACGGTAAATACATGCGTGTTCACCGTACGATCTCTTCTACGCGTATGGACATCAAACTGATCCACGCAGAAATCGAAAACAAGATTGTAAATATCTTAGAACCGCTAGCGTCTATCGCTTGGACATTAGGCTTTGAATACCACCACGGTTTGATTGAGAAAATGTGGAAAGAGAGTATGAAGAACCACGCTCACGACTCGATTGGTTGCTGCTGTTCAGACAAGGTTCACGCTGAGATCCTAAACCGCTACATCCTTGCGGACGACATGGCGACCAACCTGATTCACTTCTACAAGCGTAAGATTGTTGACCACATGCCAGATCGCGAAGGTTGCGACAAACTGGCGATGTTCAACCTTTCTCCATACGAGCGTGAAGAAGTGGTTAACACGACTATCACTATCCGTGCACAAGAGTTCTCTATCTTTGATGAAAACGAAAACCCTGTTGAGTACTTTATCCAAGACAAGCGCCAAATTGACCCAGGCAAAGTAGACCGTCAAATCGTTCATTACGGTAACTACGACCCGTTTATGGAGTTTGATATTCAAATCAAACGCACTGTGCCAGCGATGGGCTTCACCACGTTGCACATCCAAGGTAACGAGAAGGGTGCAGTAAAAGTTGCAGAACAAAAAGACTACTTACTAGAGAACGAGTACTACCGAATCAATGTAAACGACAACGGTACTCTGACTATTTTCGATAAAGAGACAGAGCAAGTATTCGACCAAGTCCTTCGTTTAGAAGACGGTTCTGATGACGGCGATGAGTACGATTACTCTCCATCTCGTCAAGAGTGGTTACTGTACTCAGACGAATTCCCAGTCGAAACTTCGATTGATCACCAAGGCTTCCAATCGGTAGCGAACATCGCTTTACGAATGAACGTGCCTGCAAACCTTAAAGAGCGTGAAGAACGCACGGGTCAAAACGGATTCGTTGAAGCGCAATGCCAAGTGGTATTGAAGCAAGGTTCTCGCCGCATTGAAGTCCGTATGGAGCTAGATAACCAAGCCGACGACCACCGTGTACGTGTGCTAGTACCAACGCCATTCGTTTCTGAAACTGTGGTTGCAGATAACCAGTTCGGTTGTATTACTCGACCAACCAATGATCCAGCAATGGCGGTTTGGGAAGAAGAGAAGTGGAAAGAAGCACCGGTTCCGGTTTACCAACTGATGAACTTCGCTGCATTAGAAAACGGCAAAGCGGGCATGGCGATTATGTCGAATGGCCTACGTGAATTTGAAGTGATTGCATCTCAAGGTGACGAAAACCGAGATACCTTCGCACTGACACTATTCCGTGGTATCGGCGTGTTGGGTAAAGAAGAGCTATTGCTTCGTCCGGGCCGTCCATCAGGCATCAAGATCCCGACACCAGATTCACAAGTGCGCGGCAAGTTAGTGTGTGAATTCACACTGTGTGGCTTCTCTGGTAACCACATTGACGCGAACATCATGGCGCAAGCACGTGACAATGTCACTCAAATCGAATGCTACAACAAGATCCCTTACAACGCGATGAAGCTAAACGTGGGTGAGCAGAACCTACCTATGAGTTTTAGCCTTCTGTCTAAGCAACAATCAGGTGCGGTACTGAGTGTACTGAAGAAAGCGGAAGACGAAGATGCACTGATCATGCGTGTCTACAACCCGGCAGAAACAGGTTCAGTGTCAGATTCAATCTCCTTCACTCAAAACGTTTCAAGCTGGAAAGAAACAAGTATGGATGAGCGCGTACGCGAAGGTGATGTCGCAACTGAAACCTTCGGCCAGCTGGCATCTTGCCAAGCAAAAACATTCCAAATCAAATTCTAATTATAATCACCCACTCACCTTGGTGGGCGGGAATGGTGAACGACAATGAAAATTGTAATTGCCCCTGATTCATTTAAAGAATCACTCGACGCTCATCAAGTTGCGTCTTGTATTGAGCGTGGATTTGCTGACGTTTTTCCTCGCGCAGAGTTTGTGAAAATGCCACTCGCCGATGGCGGAGAAGGCACGGTAGACGTGTTGCTAGACGCGCTTAATGGTAAGAAACAACGGCTGCATACGACGGATCCAATCGGACGTGAATGTACGGCTTACTGGGCATCCTTAGAGCAGGCTGTTGATGGACAAAAGGTAAAAACTGCCTTGGTGGAGTTTGCCCAAGCATCGGGTTTAGACCGATTAACCGTAGAAGAAAGATCACCTCTTACAGCATCATCTTACGGCACTGGGTTGTTGATTAGAGATGCCCTAGATAAAGGCGTGGAACAAATCATCATTGGTCTGGGCGGTAGTGCCACCAATGACGCGGGTGCTGGCATCTTACAAGCGTTGGGAGGCAAGTTATTAGACAAGCAAGGCAACGAGCTATCTGCTGGCGGCGCCGAGTTAAGCCAGTTAGCGAGCATCGATCTTGATGGACTGCACCCTAGATGCAAAGAAGTGACGTTCGTGGTCGCATGTGATGTGAATAATCCACTGTGTGGTGAAAGTGGAGCAAGTGCCGTGTTTGGTCCACAAAAAGGGGCTTCACAAGCTCAAGTTGAACAACTTGATACTGCGATCGGTCACTTTGCCGATATCGCTCAAACACATACGGGTACAAATCATCGCGACACAGCTGGTTTTGGTGCGGCTGGTGGTACACCTCTGGGGTTAAGTCTTGCATTCAATATCCAAATTAAAGCGGGTATTGAGATGGTATTAGATGCTTTGGATGCAGATAAGGTTCTTGAAGGTGCTTCGCTGGTCGTGACCGGAGAGGGGCAGATGGACAACCAAACCCTGCAAGGTAAAACACCTTTCGGTATCGCTCAGAGAGCTCAAAAGCTGAGTATTCCAACCATTGGAATTGCGGGCTCTTTGGGACAAGACGTTGAAAAGCTTTACGATTCAATGTCTAGCCTATTTGGAACCGTACGTTCACCTCAGTCTTTAGACCAAGTTTTATCAGAAGCGAATCAAAACCTGACTCGCACTGCCCGTAATATCGCCGCCACGCTCAAGCTTGGCAGCCAGATTTTTAATGAGAAGTAATTATGTCTCTATTTAAACTCGATAACGTTATTCAAAATTACGCATGGGGAAGCAAAGACTCCATCAACCAACTGTTTGGTATTGTGAACCCAAACCAAGAACCTCAAGCAGAGATTTGGATGGGTGCTCATCCAAATGGTTGTTCAAAGGTAGGCGATACCGGTGAATCGCTTTCTCACATGATTGATGAAAACAAAATCGATGTCTTAGGCGGGTACACGGCGGCACGTTTTGGTGAATTACCTTTCCTGTTTAAGGTGTTGGCCGCTGAAACTCCGTTATCGATTCAGGTTCACCCGAACAAGCGAAAATCAGAATTAGGTTTTGAGCGAGAGAATGCACTTGGCATCCCTTTGAATGCGTCTAATCGTAACTACAAAGATCCAAATCATAAACCTGAGTTGGTTTATGCGTTGACCTTTTACAAAGCGATGAATGGCTTTCGTCCAATCGACGATATTATTGCTTTGTTCGAAGAAGCGGATATTCCTTCGTTAGCGATTGAACTTAATGTACTAAAAGCCAATGCCGACAGTGATTCTCTGAAGTCTTTCTTTAGCGCCATTATTTCTCTTGAAGGTGACCGCAAAGCGTCTGCGCTTAATGAGCTTTATGCTGCACATACGCGACCAGCAAAAACGGTCATGGGACGAGAAGCTCTGCAATACAGCATTGAGTTCAAGCAGTATTATCCAGGTGATATTGGCTTATTTGCGCCATTAATGCTTAACACGGTTGAACTGGCGCCGGGTGAAGCGATGTTCCTATTCGCAGAAACCCCACATGCTTATGTTCAGGGCACAGGCTTGGAGATCATGGCAAACTCAGACAATGTGCTGCGTGCCGGTCTCACACCCAAATATATCGATGTCCCTGAGCTTATCGACAACACGATCTTTGAGCCGATTAAGCCAGAAGATATTCGTCTTAAGCCTGTATTGAAAGAGGGCAAGATGAGCTATCCGATTCCGGTGGATGACTTTGGCTTTGATATCTTGTCTGCGACTGATGAGAGCAAGTCACAGTATTTACGTAGCGCGGAGATATTGTTCTGTGTGGAAGGAGAGGCGACCATAACCTCAGAAGGTCGTACAGTTTCTCTTAAGCCCGGAGAATCGGTCTTTGTAAGTAGTAATTCAAGTGTTTACCAATATCAAGGGAATGGCATTTTGGCTCGTGCTTTTAACTAGTGCCCCCGTGCTAGCGATCAGCAAAAGAAATGTCAGAGTGCCACTGTAAAGTGGTACTCAATATTGGATTGATGGTTGTTACCTATCTGTCTTTGACAGTCATGATTATTGACCATACCCGCTACTCTGGCGGGTTTTTTCATGATTAGAATGAGCAAATATAAGCCTGTTGAAAAGACAAACCCTGCGATCAGAGCAGGGTTTTTATTGAATCAGTACTGAGTGACTGGTTAAGCAATGTGCGTCATTTTATTAAGCACAAAGGTTTCAATACAACCTTCAGTAGCAGCCATGTAGTCAGCGATGTGTTGGCTCGCTAAGTGTTTCTCTAGATGAGCTTCAGACTCCCAGTTCTCATGAAAAACGAAGTGAGCAGGGTTACTGTTGTCTTGGTGCAGATCGTAGTTAATACAGCCGTCTTCAACACGGGTTTTATCGATCAATTTAATCATCTCAGCTTTTACAAACTCAGTTTTGTCTTCTTTAGAGACGATCGTTGCAATAATAGTCAGTTTGCTCATTTTCAATTCCTTCGCTTTAAACTCGGTAAGTCTAAGTAATATAAGTATAAATTCAGACTGAAGAAAGAGTTCTGAAATCCAATAACTATGGTTCTCGGCATCCACAATTCACGTTTGAGGTGGTGAAGCTAGTTAGGGGCATTAAAAAGCCCTCATAGCAATACAAGGGCTTCTTAGCTCTCAGTTGAATAGCTTAGTTACTGAAGTCCGCTTTCACCCAGATCATACGGTGATCAGATGAAATTTCTTTACTATCTCCATTAGAGTCAGGGATTCGAGAATCAAAGATTAAAGTACGGCCATCTTCATTTGTGGCAGGCCAGTATACTCCGGAATCAATGATGTTCATCGTCGCTGATGGTAGTGCGTAATCGACCGCTAAACCAAAATTTGAAGTAATGCGACTTGGTTGTGGATGCTGTAGTGGTTTATCAGCAGCATACTCTGCTGCGCCATCACTTGTAGGGTATAAACTTCCGTTGGTGACTTCTTGGTTAACTAACGAGTCGTTATGCAAGTCTTGCATTACAGAACTAATACCGTCGCCATCGACTGGGTCTAGGTTTTGATCGCCCATCATGACAAAGTGTTTACCTTGCTCTAAGCCGCCAGTTTTTCCTGAGTCGTCATAGATGAATGACTTGTTTTGGATGTATTGGTGCCAGAAGTCTACTTCTGCTGCGTTTTGTTCAATGTTCTTACCTACATCGAAAGCTGGTGGAGTAGGGTGTGACATCAATAAGTGAACGGTTTCTGTACCATCTTTGGTAGGGATTAGGATTGGTGCATCAACGTGGTTCTTTGAAGATAAACGAACTTCTTCCCACTCTTCAGCTGAGTACCATTCATCGCCGCAAACCATACCTGTTGGGAACTTACTAGGATCATCGCAAACAGTGATTGTTGGAATAGTGGCATCTTCGAGATCTTTCCATTTGAATTCTTGGAATGTACGAGTGTTGGCAGTGTCTATCTCATATTTGGACATCAGAGCAAACGCGTATTGACCATGGTACAAACCGAACCCCCAAGCATCTCCAGGTAATGTGCCCGCGTTGCCGTCGTTGTCTAGGTCAAAGCCAAATTCGTTCAACAAACCTGTATTGGTAGAGTAGCTTTCAAAATATGGGTATGAAATTGGCTCTAGGTTCGCGTCGCCACCAGCACCTTCAATGCTTTGAGCAACAGATAGGTAGTTCTTTTGAAAACCTTCTAGCGCTGACTTATCAGTACCTGTCCCGTCGTTGTTAAACTCAGCCATCATTAGCACATCAGGACGATTCTTTTGAATCACGGCTGCTACGTTGCGGATTTGAATAACTTTCGCTGCAGTTTCTTTGTCAGCGTCATCAATCGTGTTATCCAAATAATCGGTCACTAATTTTGTTTGAACGCTTGGTTCAATCTGCATTTCCGTTACAAGGTCTTGGAAGGTGGCGCGATCAAAAGACAAATTGTAAGTCGCAATCTTTACTTCCTCAGGTTGAACGTAATCTGTGTCACTGCTGCACCCGATCAAAAGTGCAGAAGATATGGCGAAAGCGATAGATGTTTTTAACAATTTCATAAAGTGGGTCCGCTATTTGCTGAAAGAAATTTGGGACGCGCATGTTATGAGATGGATATCATTCTGTAAGTGACACTCGTCACAGGTAAGGCTCCAAAATGACATGTTGTTGCATTGAAAATGTGACATTTGGAACTAGTGTCTTTTATCAGAATAAAGACTTGAAATTCATGGGTTTAATTAGAGCTTTGAATTAAAAAAGCCCTCATAGCAATATGAGGGCTTTTGAATAAGAATCAAACTGTGTTGTTACTGGGGTGTTAAGCGTACTGTTTTACCTTAAGCATATTGTTCCACTGTCATTGCCCAATTTTTCTTCTGTTGTTCGAAATTCATTTTGATTTGCTGATAACGAACCTTAAGAACTGAGTGTTCGTACTTCTTCACAACGTCTTCGCGCTTACTTTCAAGTAGCTGCTTTTTAACTTCGTAATACTCGTTCATGTTTGATACTAGAGCATCAAACTCTTGTTGAAGCTTCTCCGCGATTTGTTGCTTGTCGGCACGATGCATGATTTTTTGCTGGGTGCGTTTAAGTAACATTGACGCTTCAGCTTTCTCGATACGAGCTTGAGGGGTTTTCTTAAGCTTACTTGCCAGTCCCATCAACGAAGCACTCTTGATCAACCACTTTGTTGGATCGTATTGCCACCAGTAGATGCCGTTACGGTAGTCGTTCTCAAAGATGTGGTGGAAGTTATGGTAGCCTTCGCCAAAAGTTAAAACCGCTAACACACCGTTATCACGGGCTGTGTTTTTGTCGGTAAAAGGTTGACTACCCCAGATATGAGCAAGAGAGTTAATGAAGAATGTTGTGTGGTGGTTAAGTACCAAACGAACCGCGCCTACGATTAACAACATGCCAAGTACGTCACCGTAAATAACACCTAAAGCGATGGGAACACCGAAGTTCATTAGCAATGCCAACAGAACATAGTGCTTGTGCTGCCACATAACAATCTTGTCTTTTTTAAGGTCACGGCAGTTTTCGTAGTTTTCGTACATTGAAGTGCTGTAATTACGAATCATCCAGCCAATGTGTGAGTACCAAAACCCACGTTTTGCAGAGTATGGGTCTTTGTCGTTGTTATCGACATGCTTATGATGGACACGGTGATCAGAAGACCAGTGTAGCGCGCTGTTCTGCAGGGCAAATGCGCCACCTAAAGCAAACAGGAATCTTAGGCTTGAATGCGCTTCAAACGCTTTGTGTGACCATAAGCGGTGATAACCCGTCGTGATTGAAAGGTTACAGAACGTAAAGCAGATTGCTAGCCATATCCAGTGCTCCATGCCATAGCCAAAAAAGTAGCCATAAACGGGAGCAGCTACAACAGCAAGCAGCATACTAAAAGAGAACACAAAAATATTGAGCCAGATTAATGGCGGCTTTTTTGTAGATTGTTTGTCGGCACTATTCATTAGCAAATTTCCAATTGGGCTTACATCTGTGCGCTAGAATATCAGCGTACACGTGTAAGTCAATATTGAAAGTGTAAACGTGTATTAGTATGTTTTGCTTAAATATTGTATAAAGGTAGTGTGAAATGTAGTAGCAAGTCATAAATGGAAGTACTAAGGGCTAATAAATGGAAATTAAGGTAGCTGAATATAAAGATTATGAGCGGATTGCCCAATTACACGCGGATAGCTGGAAGCTATATTACCGTGGCATTCTTGCTGATGATTACTTAAAAAATGATGTTTTGGAGGACAGATCTGTTATTTGGCAGACTCGTTTGATTAATCCTCCTTTTAACCAACATGTTTTATTGCTTGAAGAAGGCGGTTTACTGGTTGGTTTCGTTTGCGCGTTTGGTAATCACAACTTTGAGCGTGGCACGTTCATTGATGCATTACACGTAGACGATAATTATCGCGGTCGAGGTGTAGGCAAGCGTCTGCTGTCTGAATTATCGAAGTGGTTGCAGCAATACTATTCGGACTCAGGGCTCTACCTAGAGGTGATGTCTGAGAACCACCAAGCGATTGCTTTTTATGAAGCGATTGGTGGTAAAGAAGAGCTCGAGCAAGTTTGGAACGCACCATGCGGCAGCCAAGTGAACGAGAAAGTGATTTCTTGGAACTCTCCCGTTGAACTTGAACAGAAAACAGCAAGCGTCGTGTATTCTTAGTCGATTCTTGTTGAATACTGGTTTTTGCTAAGTAGCAGGTTCTTAGCGAAGCTATTTTAAAGCAGAAGAACAAAGACAAAAGCCCCGAGCATTAAGTTGCTCGGGGCTTTTTGATTCGGTCTATGGTCGTTTTAATGATTAGCAAAGGCACGTGAAATATTGTGTGATTAATCACACCATGTGATCTTATTCCTACCGTCTTTCTTCGAAATGTAGAGTGCTTGGTCGGCGTCGTCGATAAGTTGCTCGACAGAGCCAAGGGCCTGAGGTGCATATTTTACACCGATTGAAATCGTTACTTCTAATCTAAGACGAGCAGGGGATTCTAAAAGGGAATTAACCAGCGATTCAATTGAAGCCTCGGTTTCTCCTTGGACCATCACCAAAAACTCTTCACCGCCGTATCGAAAGCAGTTACTGCTGGTCGGTAGTCGTTTTTGAATCTCATCGGCCAGTTCTTTAATCACCATGTCGCCCATTTGATGGCCGTAGGTGTCGTTAATCGATTTGAAATGATCAATATCTATCATGATCGATGTAATGGATAGCTGACGCTCTATGCTCGGTTCTATAACCTGATGAAGATAAAGGCGATTGTAGCAGCCCGTGAGCGCATCTTTATAGGAAAGCGCTTCAAACATATTGGATTGTTTGCGAAGCTGAATCGCTTGTTTTCGGAGTTGTTCTGATTGTGCAAAGCGTTTGTGTACTTCTAAATCACGTCTAATACAGGCTGCTGAAATTAAGATATATGCGGACACATAAACAGAAATTGTCTCTATCTCATGAGTAGGCTCTGCTGCATAAAGTAGTGGCGTTAAGCCAATGATATAAGTGGCGAAGACAAATGAAAGTGTTGTAATACTGTACTTGGCAGATAACCTAGAAAATGTGCCTATGTAGATCATCACTAGAACAATGCCACCTTGGTAATCGAAATTCCCAAGGTCGATCGCTAGTCTGCCAACATAGACTAAAAACAATGAGCTAATGACAAGAAAGGCACTTTCTACGAACTCTAAAACGTTAGGTTTGTTTTTTATACAATATTGAGCGACGGCCATCATCACCAAGAACAAGATGATACGAAAGACGATAGGTGTGATGCACTCTGCACCGAAGTGAATATAGTCCGTGACAATAAAAGCACAGAATATTGAGATCGGGATGTAGATGAAATTTATGTACGGCAGATAAATTTCGTTGTCGAAATAGGTTTTAAATCGCTGATTTTTGAACCCAGTATAAGAGCGCATTGAGAAACTAGCCGAAATTGATACACAATAATTTGCGTAGTATGTCACAGTCTTGATGATTGTAAACGAGCATTTCTATAGATTTGTCAGTATGTTAGCTAGATCAACAAAGGAGAGGCACGATATTCACGTCCTACATGAAATAGAACGTGAACATGTTTAGAGGGATATATGAGAGTGATTAATCGCGATTAACGCTTGTTCTTCAAGTAACGCTTACGGCGCTCTTCTTTTTTCTTAATCTGTTGTTCCGCTTTCAGCGCAGCCGCTTCTTCAACTTCGATCAGCTCTTGTGTGATCATTTCAGGTAGCTCAAGAGTTACCTTACCTAAAGTGCCGTTACGCAATTCGTGAAGTAGGATTTCCGAACATTTGTGAATGTCGATATGACCACCGGCACGAAGTGCACCACGCTTACGACCAATTGCTTCCATCAATTCGATGTCAGACTCTGGCAGCTCTTCAATTTGGTAACGCTCTTGCAAAAGGTTAGGGTACTGCTTTGCTAGGTATTCTACTGTGTAGAATGCCACTTCATCGTATTCCATTGCTGTATCTTTTACAGCGCCTGTCGCAGCCAAGCGGAAGCCACTGTGTGGGTTTTCTACTTTAGGCCAAAGGATTCCTGGAGTGTCTGAAAGGATCACGCCATTCTGCAGGTTGATACGTTGTTGACGACGAGTTACCGCAGGTTGGTTACCAGTAACCGCAATCGTACGTCCAGCCAAGCAGTTGATGATGGTCGATTTACCCACGTTCGGGATGCCCATGATCATTGTACGAATGTTCTTGCCCATCTGTTCACGGTGCGGTGCCAGTTTGCGTACTAGCTCCATAACGTGGTTAACTTCTTCTTTTACGCTAGTCGTAATCGCAATCGCTTTAACGCCTTGCTCTTTCTCGAAGTGTTCAATCCAACGTTGAGTCAGTTCAGGATCTGCAAGGTCACGCTTGTTCAACACTTTTACACAAGGCTTATCGCCGCGCAGTGAAGAGATCATTGGGTTTTCACTACTGAACGGGATACGAGCGTCCAGTACTTCGATGATCACATCAACTTGTGGGATAACTTCTTCGATTTCTTTGCGGGCTTTATGCATGTGACCCGGAAACCATTGAATAGACATAGAGATAAACCTTGATAAATATATTTGCTGCACATTGTAAGGGTTGGATGATACGTGTAAAGGTATATCTATCCCGACCTTCAATGAGCTCAGTGAGTTTGCTTGAAGTATAGGCGACTTTTGGTGATGCTTATTTAGCTTATGATCGACCTAATGAAGGTAGGAGCCGCTAATCTTGTGAAGCGTAAAAAGCCGCTATGTCTTTCAAATCTTGATCGTTAAGCTTACTTAGTTGCGCTCGCATCATATCCGCGTAATCGCCCTGCCTATCTCCGTTTTGATACGCTTTCATTGTATTAAAGAGATAGGTTGGATCTTGACCAGAAAGCTTGGGGTAGGAATTATCAGTCGACGGGCTGGTGGGGTTATGACAAAAAACGCAGCTTGGTGATTTCACTTTACCTAGTTCAGGATCGCCAAAATCAGAGGCATGAAGGCTAGAGGAAAGAGCTAATGGTATTAGAGCGAAGGTTAGGTTATGCACGTTTTTACTCTGGTAAAAACATGATTATAAAGCTTACCTTAAGGGGAAGCTCAAGTTCTATTTGCTATAGATGAGCAATTACATATGGTTAAGAGTGAATTTTTGCAGCTTACTAGGAGAGTCTTGTGCAAATTGGAGCAGCTAAGTTTTTTGAAAGCTGTGAGTCATAGAGTCGAAATGTGTCGTGAGGCTTAAGTTTTTGTGACGTGCAGTTGTTGGATCTCAGAGCAGAAACTTGTTAAGGGGGAACTTGCACCAAGCTTTGAAAGGAAACTTTCGTCAACTGTTATCGAGCCTGATAGTGACTCTAATTTACTTTTATATTTGGATTGTAGTTATACTTTGAGCTTTATATCCGGCTGTATAATAGTCTCTAAGCTATTGATAAAATATGCTTTTCTTATTGCTTCTTTGCGGTTTGTTACATTTATTTTTTTATATATATTGTATACGTGCGTTTTTACTGTACTTTCTGAAATAAATAGTTCGTTTGAAATTTCTAAATTTGAATCTCCTCTAATCACGCGCTTGAATATTTGAACCTCTCTTTTCGTAAGGCTAGATAGTATTACTTTCGACTTGAAAGTGTAATCGTGTCTATTAGATAGAATATGTGACATTAATTTTCTCGGTAACCACAAATCGTCGTCACACACTGTTTTTAAACAACGGGTAAGGTGATCAACAGGAGCGTCCTGATAGATGATTCCTTTTATATTAAACAAGTTGAATAATTGCATTACGGTAATACTCTGTCCGGTAATGTCAGCAGGAACATCGTAGACTACCCATTTATTTGATTCTACTTTTGATAAAATGATATTGATATCTTCGATATTTGCTAATAGTAAGTAGCTAATAAGGATGACATCGAAAGTCTTACGGTTACTCGAGCGGCCAATGCTTGTCATACATTCTCTGCTAAAAGAAAAATCACTGTATTTTTCTATTTCGCGCTGAATAAACTGGTTGTTAATACCGTTGTCACCAATTAGGAGCATGTGCTTTAAATTATTTCTATGCATAACTTATCCCGAGCCTGGTAAATCAAGTTTTGATTCTATGACGTTGTGTTTTATAAAATTGAGCTCTGCGGCTTAATTTTTACATAATTGCATAATTATGGTTGCTGTGAAAGTCGAGGTTCAATAGAAATTTGTAATGTATCGTCATATTTCCCTCCTGGTTTGTTCTCTGTTTCACCAATGACAAAATTCAAAGGAATAGGTTGACCAATCGTTGCGGAAAGACGTTGGATTCTCGCATCCAGTTGCTCAAGGTTTATTCTGTCGCTATCGAGGGAAAGTTGGTATGGAATATCCCACTTAGTCTCATTAGATTCATGACGTAGCATTCCTTGATGGGATGATTCGAATACGATGGTATAAGCTGTATTGCTTTGAACCCATAGGTTAGGTGCAGAGCGAATAATCTTGTTTGAATATAATGTCCCTAGATCAAGGTCATAATGTTGTTGGGTCAATCCATAAAAATGAATTTTCGCAGCAGGCGGAACGTTAACCGATACCGGAATGGAACTAGGGCTAATTTCCACTTGTTTACTATCAGAGGTATAAGAAGGCGAGACTTCTAAAAGCCCTCGATAGGTTCCTGACGCTAACCATTGCTTGCTCGGAAATCGCATTTGTATCGTTGCCGAAGGGTGGCTATCGGTTATTGATAAGTGCCATTGATTAGCAACCGGCATGCCAATCTGCCCTGACCACTCAAAGTTGAGTTTGTCTTGGTTCGACCCTTTTAACGAGCGGCTTGTATCGTTAAGCTGCAAAATTAAGCTTAAGTTGCAGGGTTCGCCAATTATGTTCGCATCTATACGGTAAGTGTTTATTGTTGCGAATGTGCCTGCGCTGAAAACATCATATTGTGATTTCGATGAGACGGGTTGAATAGTCAACGCACTAGCTTCACATGCCAATGCCGAAGGTACATGGTTTATGGCAATGAGGAACAAGGATCCCCAAAGTACTTGTTTATTCGACATACACATCTCCTAGTCTTATCAAGTTGTTACTGCGTTCACTGAGGGAAATGATGACTGACTCTTGTTCTTTAGTGTCTAGTACTAATTGATATTTACCTGGCTTTAACCCAGAGATTGCAAATATGCCGTTACGATTTGTAAAGAAGTCAATTGGCAACTGTTTTGCCTCACCAAGGTAATGTGCTACGCCAGCGACAAGTGAAATAGGGTTGTTACTTTGACGATCGAATAGCTTGCCAATAACGGTTAATACAGCATCAGATCCAATCTGGAGTTGGAAGCCCCGTTTATAACCCGGCTTAATCCAAAAAGCGCCATCACCTAAGTCATACCCTGGCGGCAAGTTATCGACCTCGTAACTGATTACTTGGCCATTGTAAGCAACAAGGTCTGGGACCATAGCACTTGCATCTCCTTTAAGATAAACGCGTGCGTGCTCACCGTCTTTTGTGGGATCGATAGCGACGTCATTCTCTTTAAGACTCTTATGTTTGGTGACAATCGCAAATGCTTCGCGTACGGGTCTGCCGACCGTCACAGATGAACCTGCAAAAGCAAGTGCACTACTAATAGTTACGTCGGTACTGTGGTTTCGTGTTTCACCACTAATATCTTCCAGCCGCGAAGCGTGGGTCGCATTCAATTCATAACGGTTTGCCGTATAGTTAATCCCGGCATCCATATCGGCATCCGTCTCTTCGTTAGTAATAACACTCGCAAACGCCGACACCCCTCCTGTGTTACCAATATTATTCTGATAGCTGTAATCTAAGGCGGCTTCATTGAGTTCTGTGGTGTATCGACCGACGACACGAGTTTGTCGACTAAGAGGCCAGCTTATGGTGACAGTCGTGCTGATGTCATCGTCTTCGCTTGCGTTATGCCGATAGTTAACGCGTGCACTCCAGGTGGCGGGAGTATCAAACAGTCCGTCCGATAAACTCGGGCTAATCAGCCAATAATCGTTCTCTTTGTCTATTCCGGATCTGTAATTGAGGGTCATGGCGGCACGTAAAGACTGACCAAGGTAAATGGAGCTGAATGCAGACACATAATGAGTGGTCAAGTTGATATCGATATCGGAAGCATCAAACCCTGAGACCCCAGTAAAATTGTTGGCCAGATATTCATAACTAAAACTCAGTTGTGGGGACAGCGTGTTCGTATTGGAAAACTCCGCATCGAACGCAAATTTGTAAGCGTCGCCAGTTCCAAATGTAGGGTGTTCGCTACGAGAGGCAGTGAGTTCAGTGACGCCCCATGTAGAAGCAAGTAACGCGGTGGCACCATATTGATAAAGATCTTCACGGGTTTGAAAGTTCGTACCCAACGTTAACCAAGGGCTAATACCCACATCAATATAACCATGGAAAATACGCTCGTCGGTTAGGTACTCTAGTTGTCCATTTTGTAATTCAGAAGGCGCTCCATACATGATGCTATATTCGAACTCACCGCTATTGAGCAAGTCGTTACCGGTTGCAATAGAAAACTCGATACGTTCTTCATTCCCGGAGCGGTCGGTGATGACGAGTACAATATCATTGCTACCTTGCGCTAGGGGGATATCACTAAGGTTATAGCTACCAGCGCCGAGGGTTAATCGTTGGACTGCGATCCCATCTATATAGACATCGACATTTGAAGCTCTTTGAAGAGTGAATGATTGATTAGCTCGTGGTCGCGCATTTCTGGTTGGAATGAGTGTGAAATCTCGCGTTAACCCAATACCAAGTATGTCGGTACTGTCTTGAAAAGATTGACCACTGTTGTACATATCGCCGAGGACAAGTCGTGTGCCTTGTTCTGCAAAGTCAATATTAAGACGAGATCCTTCTCTTACGTATCGCGAATCTTGTGATGAGCTGTTTTCTAAATAGGATTCGTACTCAAAGTTTAGAAAACCAATGTTAAGTGCGGAATCGAATTGACCGCGATAGAGATCTTGCCTTGATGAATTCTGATCCACAAATTGGGTCTCATTGGCGGAAAGGGCAAAGTTAACGTACCCACTTAATAAACTTGGTTCGGCATAGTTATAAAAATCATCTGCACCGTTCATAGACAGTTGTTGGGTTAAGCTAAATTCAGGTGGTACCGTCACGATGCATTCTAATGACGAGAAATCGAAACTCAGATTTAATCCTACGCTCTCAAAATGATGCTGAGACAGCATCTCATCGTCTGTCGTGTCATTGAGTTTCCCAATACCTTCTTGAGTTACGACGGAAGAAAGGAGAGAAAGCGTACTTTCCTTCGGTAACAAGATCTCGTTGTTTGCGGTAATGATAATGTCCGCTTCCCCCAGTATGGTGTCACTTATCCTTAGCAAAGAGGTAAGTTGAATATCTCGCCCTGTTGGATTCAAGACCATTTCCTGCCCCCAAGCTGCAGGGCTTAAGGCGGCACAATAAAAAAGTACTAATCCCAAGACATACAAAACTTGCCACATCTTGTGATGGGTTTCAGTTTTCATGCCCATGGTAAGTGCCCATTGGTAAGTAATTTAAAGAAGAAGGGAAAGTAATAGTGGAGTGTGGTGGAATAAACTGCTCACCTAAAGCCGCATGTACTTTTTGGCTCTGAGATTCGAGCCCCGCAAAATGAAGTAACGATGTATAGGTAAATCGTGACCCAGAATTAGTGAGTGTTAATTTGCCTTGTTCATCTATGTGTAATTTTACGTCAGGCTCTAACGAGGATGAGTGAATGTGCAATAACGCATTGTAGTGAACTTGTAAATTGATGCCGGTGGTTAAACCGATAGGTTTATCTATTCTCGCGTTGTTCTGGCCAATATTTACGGTACTGAAACGAATAAAATAACTCTGAGAGGTTTCGAGTGTTCTGTTCCCCAACCATTGTATACGGAATACTTGACGTTCTCCGGGGGCTAACATCGCGGCTGGTGGAAACACAAACATCTCTTCACTCGCTAGATCAGATGTCTCGAACGTGCCATCTGATAAGAAGTTCAAACGACGAACGTTAGCTTCAAGTGGGAGAGCTTGTGTTGAGTTGTTAGTCACAACCAGTTGAGATGCTGCCCGGTGATCGGTGTTGAGTTCGATGACGGTTGGAAACAGTGTTATGCCAAACGCTTGTGCACACAGAAAGCAAGAAATGAGCGCTCCCCAAATATAACGTCTCATTACTATTGATCCTGCTCTATTTCAATCGATAGGGTGTTTACGTCATAATTTTTAAGAGGCTGCATTTCAAAAAAACGCGTGGAGTAGGGAAGGACTAAAGTTCCCGGAATTCGTTTTGCGATTTCTACGCCTTTTAAATAGGTTGAATTTTTACCATCAGATATTTTCCATGTTGTATTGGTTAATCGACCATAACTATTACCACTGTTAAGTACTTCAAGAACCCATTTATTCCTTTTGTCATTTTGTTCGATACTTTTGACTTCTAGCTGAGAAGCCGTGTTCTGAGGTCGGACGTTGATAAGTGTATTAAATTGAAGCAAAAGGCTTACTTGCCCCTGATTGCTGCTAGCCCTTTGGACTTTCACTTGCTTAACAGCAATGCGATACGCCTTAGATTCTGTGATAGAAGGATCGCCTAAATACCGGACCATAATCGATTGTGATCGTCCAGGCTCAATAATTGCGGTCACTGGAATCACTAGTAGTTCATCATCAGCAGGAGTGGTGGTTTCTTTGCCATATTTGTCCATTGTCATGTAGACCGGAGAAAGCTCAACCGTGAGTGGTTCTTGAGATGAGTTCTCAACCCTCATGGTCATTTGAGCTCTTTTGCCAAGCGGTGTCATTTCCATAGACATCGGCTCTACTTTGAACGCATGAGCAGACAAACAAGTGAATGACAATAGGAAAAGAACGATCCATTTATGCATGATCCATTTATGCATGATCCATTTATACATAGCGAAGAGCTCCACATTAAACTTATGTCGTTGATATTGATATTGATATT
>NZ_JBFRRH010000089.1:0-3247 GCF_041472995.1 Vibrio sp. 10N.261.46.A3
TCGATTTAAAGACGCTTACATTAAAAGCCGCATAAACACAAACAACACGAAGTTCATTTCTTCACTAAATTGCCCGATAGCTTATGTTATCGGTTTTTTTGTTTCTCCACTCTCTTTGAATGTGTTTTTAAGAGTTAAAAAGGTTTAATTTAACTCTATTTGAACTTCTTATTCATTGCTTATTCATTGCTTGTGATTGTTGACTACATTTTTTTTATATTTATAATGATATTTGAAATAACCCCAACTAGAAGGAAATAACAATGATTAAAACAATTGCGTGTGATGATGGCTCTACTGGTGTTAAGTTGGCTTTATGTTTGGATGGTGAGGTAAAGAGCGTTCGAGTTTCAAATCGAGCGATACATGGTCGAGCTGCTTCATTTGGTTATGAACCGGACATTTATTCCTGTGAATCTAATGTTTATACTTTTGATGAAAAATCAGATGCTATCCCGACAAGTAATATTTCATACCAATATTCGGCTCAAGCTTCCTGTGCGATTCAACATGCGTTGTTAACTTCTGGTTTTGTTGAGCCTAAAGATGAGGTTAATTTGATTGTTACTCTACCTATTGCGGAATTTTTTGACGCTGATAATCGTCCAAATGTTAAGAATATTAACGCAAAGAAAAGTATGGTAATGAGAACAGTTGTTCCAGAAAAGTATGCCCCTGTGATTATCAAAGAGGTTAAGGTGATGCCTGAAGGTATACCTGCCGCTCTCAACTCTTTACGTGACGATAAAGGGAGAGCTTTGCATTCTGACATTGATCTTGTTTTGATTGCTGATATCGGGGGAACCACACTTGATCTGTGCTTAATGCGTGGTATAGCAACAAGCATTGTTAAGGTTGGAAGCTATTCAACTGGAATGGTTGAAGTTCATAAGAACAGACAAAAGCTTTTAGGATACGATAATCTACCTCCAGCGCACACAGACCGTGTTCTTCAAGGCATCGATTCATGTAATAAAATTGAGTTGGCTATTGAACCAGTTATGAATAAGGCTATCGGAGAAATTAATGATTTTGTTTCATCTTACCCTTTAGATCATATTGTGTGTGTTGGGGCGGGCGCTGGCACATTAGCTAAGAAGATAAATGAACATCGGGTGACAACGTATTCTCACGTAAAGACAATCACAGTCGCTAATAATGCTGAGTTTGCTTTAGCTGAAGCAATTGTTGAAATTGAAGAGGCAAAACATCATGAATAAATCACCTATACAAGTGCGATTTAATGATAATAAAAGCATTGATATGGCAATGTGTAAACGATATCAAGAGTCGGGGAATAGAGCTGGAACATTGCGAAGTGATGTTATGGTTGGTCATGCATTGGCGCAAGCTAATTCCGTTCTTTATCAAATGATTCTTGCGATGGCAAAGGCCAATGAAGCTGGATCTGTCAAGCTCTGTGAGCTGAAAAAAATCATGGAACTGGTCAGTGAATCACAGTCTCAAGAAAGCAATCAGCCGAATGATAAGGTGCAACCAGATATTGGTGGAATGGGTGGACTAAGCCAATAATAAAGTTGGCGGATGTGGAGTGTTGTGGAATCTAGTTTAGCTTAAAGGGAGAAGTAATGGCTACAACTGTATCCATACCTAAAGCTCTTATCTTAGAGCGACTAAACCAATACATAAGGCTTCATCATAATTATACTAGTGATATGAAAATTGAAGATATTGAATATGATGTTGAAAGTGATCTATTTGAAATTTCAGTGGATCTAAATCACTGTGATAGCGATGAGCATCGTATGGAGATTATGAAGAAGTATAGGGAAATTTTTGATTAACTCGAAATTATTTTTTGAATTTTTGTGAAAGCCAGCTTTTAGCTGGCTTTTTTGCCGTTGTTATTATGCGTTACAGAGTGTTTTTAACTCTTTTCCCGCCTTAAAGGTTGGGCTTTTCGATGCAGCAATCTGAATCGCTTCGCCAGTTTTCGGGTTGCGACCTTCACGCGCTGCACGGTGCGTGATTTTGAAGGTTCCAAACCCAACCAAAGTCACGTCGTCACCATCAGCCAGTATCGTTGTGATGCCTTCTACAATCGCATTAAGTGCGGCTGTTGCTTGCTCTTTATTGATGTCCACTTGCTCTGCAATGTGATTTACAAGGTCTTTCTTGTTCATTTCTTGTCCTTTTTTTCTTTGGTATTGCAACTCTTCATCCCACTTACCCATGGCGTATCGAAACGTCAAAGGCTTATCGACAATGTCCCCTATGACGATTTTATAGGTGAGTGGAGTAGCATTGACGGTTGCACTTTTTCTTGCGTCTCCTAATGAGCGCATGTACACGGTTTCGGCTTTGATAAGTTCGTTGTCTTTATCAAAGTAACGTAGATTATAGACTGCCATATCAAAGCCTCTTTAAATAATGAAATTATAGGGCGCCTTTGTCTCGGTCTGGTTTCCCACCCTTATCGAAGAATCGCACTTTACACGTTGGGAATCCACTGCACCCCCACCAAAATGACCCTTCTCGCTTACCGGCTCGACGAATTAATCCTTTGTTGCATTCTGGGCAGCACTCTGTGCTGCTGGCCTTTGGTTGAGGGGCTTTAGGTTTCGGGGTTAAATTAGGCTTCCCATTATCATCAGGGAATGTGGTTTTGCAATCAGGATAGCGGTTACAGGCATGAAATGCGCCATTTTTCCCTTTCTTTTCAGTAAAAGCCCACGGCTAGAGTATTATGATTTTTGACTATTTCTTGTTCAAACACGTTCTATTTGGGAGCCTAAACCTATCCTTACAAGCGGCTCTTCTTATTGAACAAGTCGAAGCATTTTAATTCCAGAATCTAAAAGGACGGAGCGGTATTCGTCATCAATAGCCGCTATCTTCTTCTTTCTTACCATGCTGATGTTTTTACTTGTGTCTTGCTTGAAAAGACTTAGTGCGATTTTCCTTAATACATTGAAAGCTAAGGCCCCAGTGCCTCTGCGGATACGCGACTCATCTTCTCTAAACGTTACATCTAACATCCAATGCATACTTTCTACCTGCCAGTGGCTTCTTATTGCATCCAGTGCTTGCTGCGCGTTGAGGGATAATGAACTGATATACCATCGAGTTTCTTTCGACTTTTCCCGCTTAATTTTTCTTCAACCTTGGCGGTCATTTTGATTACACTTTGTAAACCATCCCAACGATAATTTTTGCCTAACCAGCTTCTATCAATGATTAACTGCTCGCAATGTTGATACTCACACTCAGGAAAGACATGCTGTTG
>NZ_JBFRRH010000090.1:0-6760 GCF_041472995.1 Vibrio sp. 10N.261.46.A3
TCGATTTAAAGACGCTTACAATGCTACCACGGAATCCGGCAAGGTGAGATGATAAAGATTCCCAGTTCGATATTTGCTGCCATATCCATCAACATCAAAATGAGGCGTGGATTTTAAAAAGCCTTTTTTTTGTGCAAGAGAGCTCAGCCAACGGATATACCCAGGGCTGTACCCCGTATCTTCTGCCAATTCCCGTACAGAGATAACAACCCCATCACTTAAGACGCGCGTGTTGAGCACAATAGCAATCAGTAGTTTTTTTTGCGCTTTTGAAAGGTCGTCTACACGAGCAACCGCACGGATGAGCAATTGGTGACTTGGCATTAGGCCAGAGATTGAGAAGGGTGATTTCATAATCATTATTTCTTCGTCCGTGTAATGTGTGGCGCAAATTCAGCACGCTCTAGGGCGTGTTCAATCTCAAGAGGTAAAACACCCAGTCGATTAATGACTTTTTGTGTATGACCTTGCTTGTCCGAGTATTGTTGACGGGTAATGCCCGACACATGAGTTCGATGAGTATGAAAAACATGAATGCACTCATGGAACGCTTTGACGATTTGACTCTTAATCTGCTCAAATTCAGTTCGACTGATGTCAGCCATATTTAAGTCACCAATGGCAAAAAGCAGCGCTCGGTCGGCCTTTTGAAAGCTATTCAACATCAACCAAGCCATGCGTGGTGTCTCTTTTTCTGGCAAGTGGATGAGTGGCTCAACGTCCAACCACTGCGCCACCTCTTGAAGCGATTTCTCTGGATGAACACGTTTCATCACGGTTAAGGTCACCTCATTCAGGGAAAAAATGGCGCGTTCGATGTTCAACATCGCCCAATCAGCGTAGGGGTCGTCTTTTTTCACCGCCCGCTCTAAATGAATCAAACGGGTAACGACGAATTTAATGTGACTGCGCTTATGGGGCGGGGTCACATCCCACAAGCGCTTAAAAGTATGAGTAAATAGAGTAATGTGCTTCATGCTAGGGCTTTCCAACGTTCCACTTCATGCCAAATCGCACGAATAGACAAATTTGAAGAGAGGGCAATCGTGTAGATATCATGCTTGGTTAGGCTGTCTACTTTCGGCTCTATGCAAAAAGAGCCGTTTCGCTTTTGCTCTCCGCCGTAACGGATTAGCAACTCAAAAACAGCCTCTTCCTTGCTGAGTGGAACAATCCGCTGACCGAACCCTTCTTTAATCGGTAGTTTTTTGGTCCACTGAGTGTATTGTGCTCTCGATACACCAAAGAAATGATTCATGAACCCACGACACGCATTCAATGAGAGGTAATCCATGGCTTCGCTTGGAATACCATAACCCAAACAGCGCTCAACAATCGGCAGCACTAATTCTTGCACACCACTCTCCCTTGCTAGGGCTTGCATCTCTATCGGTGACATCGCAATGAGCGATTTCAGTTTTTTCGGGGGAATGCCGTAATCGGCAATCAAAAGCTGTCGGGTGCCTGGTGACATCGACATATCTGCAATCTTCAAAAGCAAAGTGCGAGTGATTTCCTCATTCACTTCGGTTTTCTGAACCATTAACTTACTCATCATTCCACTCCAACATCGGATTGCTAGAGAGCTTGGCTCTTAATTTGTCAGAAAGAGGCAGTAGCATCATATTCATTGGCTTTGATGCACCTTTCGCTATGATTTGATGCAGAGTGATCCCCGATGATGAGCTCACCACAGCTACGCTATTTAAAGCCGCTTGAATCGCTGGAAAATCACTGTCTGCCGTGTTGATGCAACGGGTTTGGATGAACGCTTTGAACGCGTTAGGAGAAGAGAGTGCCAAATAATCGCCAATGCGATGAAACAATGCCCCCTCTTGATTGGCCTTATGTTTCCCAGTGACAATGGCACATTCAACCCAATCCACAAAGGCAGTGGTAAGGTCACCTTGAGACATCTCGCTCAATATCAGATTTTGGCTGAGCGGTGAGTCCTGCGCGGCGGGCTGGTTAGCATCAACAATCGTCTCGTCGCTTTTTTCTTCTGGCTCAGACGCAGTGATATTGGAGGCCATCCCCATAGCGGCAAGCAGAAGGTCTTCATTTAAGCCACTTTCGTTTACGGGCTCTGAGACTTGTTCTTTGGGTGGCGATGTGTCCGTTGATTCATCTTCCTGATACAAAGGCTCGACTGGCTTATCATTAGGTTCGCCAGCAAGCTGTGTCACACTGCCATTTAGAGAGTGCAGGTTGTCAGCATCAGGAAGTAGGGTTTTCCAATTAACACGAATGCAGGTGAAAGCCTGTCGCCAGTCGCTGTCCGATAGGTAAACTTCTACTCGCATGACAGCCTGACCGTTCTCACCACTTTCAATCAAAGCATAATGCAGCAATTCATTAAAAAGTTGAGCGTCATCACTCGGAACGTGCGTTAAACCACGCTCCGCCAATTCTCCACGGAGCAAATCAGCAATAGGCTGACACGCAAGGTATACCATGTCGCCATCAATGAACCCCTCCCCATCTTTATGGTTCATAGGGATTTTTCCAGAGCCGAGTAAGTGCTTGAGCGTAAGGCGAAGCTGAGAGCCCAAAGAGGCGGATGGTTGCTTGGCATTTTCGGCGGCAATGGAAATCGCTTCACCTTCCGCGCCGAGGTCTTGAGCGACGCTCGCAGCGTCCGCTTGCTGCACAATCTCAGCGAGTACGTTGTCCTCTCGTGGTTGACCAGTCAGAAAGTCACTTAATGCGTTCCAAAGCTGGCGGTCGTGCGTCAGTGCGCGCATTGGGTTCTGAGACAACACGCGAGACAGTAAGCTGTGCGCGAGCGTTTTGTGGGATTCGTAATGACGTTCTTTTAAGTATCGGAAGCGATATGGCTGCGTGATAGGCGTTGTGTAATCCCATTTTTGATGCTCATTGCCATCAAGAAGTTGAATTTCAAAGTCAAACACCTTGCCCACATCATGCAAAAGTGCAGCAACGAACACACCATAGACCCATACAATTTCTCGGAAAGTGCGGTCTTCTGGTGCACAAAGTGGAGGGAGGGCGTAGTTACGTCGAATGCGCAGTGCATAGATAGCGACATCAAGACTGTGTAGAAGCAAGCCGCACTGGTAAGCGTGATGGTGATTTTCTGATGCTGGCAGCTCTTGAGTGTATTGAGATAATGCGACAATCGTATCGACAACAAACTCATCCCATAACTCATACGGCAAGCCAATACCAGAGCGCTTAAGTGTCGTGAGACGGTGTGCAATAGGCTCATCTGACAACAACTCGTCTCGCACCAGAGGCGCCACAAAACCAACAGGTAATTCTGCTTTTTTAGGTGCACATTCTGGTTCAACGCCATTAAACCAACCCCAAACCTGGTCAATCCAACTACCCAATACCATTCCCTCCAAATAAGACTGTATAAATAAACAAGCTGAGTATTTATACAGTATCAATCATAATCTAAACGCAGTGCACTGTGCAACAGATGAATAAGTTGCATAAAAAACACCACACCAAACACACAGAAATAAGACCAATAGGCGAGCTGAACGACAGGTGCGCGCTAGCATCCTAAGAGATAGGTGTATTTCTATGTGAACTTAATCACAAAACATGAAATTAACTTTTAGATCGACAGCAGCAGAAAGAGCATTTTTCACAAGACGTGAAAAGCCCTCGATAGGCATAGCCTCGATTATGGGATTGAAAAGAGAGCGATAGGCGACTTAAGACGCACTATCTCATCAGGTTCCCTGATGCTCTGAGGTATTCGCTTATTGAGTAGCTGCACTTATCGGTAATACTTTGATAGATAAGTACAATTTGATATCCCTTCAATCTGAAAACTCAGACCGCGACACGCTTCCTAGGGGCATTTAAGGCTTATTGAGGCCGTGTGCTTGACCAGTAAATGGACCAAGACAGTGTAAGTGCCCTTGGATTTTGGTGCAAGGGGTTAGTGTGGTGAGTTTTTAAAGAGCTTAAAATTAATGAAACTAAAGTTCACATTGAAAACTATTTTCACACTAATATTTAAATGTTGTCAACGCTAAAATCAGGGTTTATAGATTTAAGTCAAATAACTATGTACTTTAAAAATTCACTTCATGAGCAACTTACCTTTGCAATTAGAAACTCCAATTACACGCATAGCGAAATTGCTAACAAAGTTGGGGTTAGTCGAACCAGTGTTAATAAATGGTTAAAATATGGTGGAATTTCGGGGTGGCACTTAATTAAGGTATGTGAGGTTCTTGAGTTAGATCCTCGTATATTTTTATCTAAAGAAGTATCTAGTGTAATACCCAGTAGCCTTCAGAGTAAGACTATATGTAGCATTCAATCATTACCAAAAGAAAAATATTACAAGCTAGAAGAGGTAATTCGAATTCTTGGAGAAGATTAATTAGGTGAGCCAAAGTAGGAATCTGTACTTGATAGTTAACTCTGATTTGAACTATAATCTTCGTAAAGACTGAGGCAGCATTGCATAGAGCAATGCTTGCATAATTAACTTTATGCACTGTTATTTCAGTTTGAGTATGTTAGGGGTGATTCCTTAATTGTAACAATACTTCGTATAAACCCCAAGCTCCCTAGTAGGCTTGGGGTTTTTTCGTATTAAAAGAAAAATGTTGATTTTTTAGAAGAACATCGTTTATTCTTTTATCACTGTTTGGACTTATCACCCAAACACTCAAATACTAGGAATCAATTATGAACAACACTATCTCTCACTGGCTCAGTCCAGCGCTCAAAAAAAGAACACCATCACCAACTGACACAAGAAAGCCTCAGCTTTCATCTTTGTTATTTGCGCTGATAGGTGGTTCTTATGACAACATCTAACCAAACACTCACTCTTCTTGAACACCACAATCAACTGACCGATGCTATCGCTCGTGATGAAAGCATTTCTGCGGATATCAAATCCTTGTTGGTTTGTATCTCAACGTTCTTTAATACTCAAAAACAATGCGCATTCCCAAGCCGAAAACAAATCGCTGCGAGAATGGGGTGCAGTGTTAACTACGTTACAGAGCTGATAGCCAAAGCCAAAAAGACCGGTCGAATTAAAGTTACCGCTCAGTTCATTAAAACTGAGATTGACTCCGCACCAAGACAAATCGCCAACAAGTACGAATTTGCTCTTGAGATGTTCGGGTTATACTACAAAAAAGCCAAAACGCTTTTTAATCGACATCTCAGAAAGAAAAACAAGAAAAAAGAAGCCACTCAACAAGCATCAGCCGCTAGAGTTGATTATGTTAATCAACAATTAGGCGAAGCCTCAGTGTCAGAGCAACCTGATATCGACACTTACGAGTGGGAAGAATACGAACCTCCAAAATAATCCCTCAAATTCTTAGAATGCCGTTAGCTCGGTAGGCTTTTTTACATCTCAAGAAAATCAAATGTGACACCCATCACAAATCAACTTCGTTCAAAAACACCTAACCCATCAAAACCCCCATCAAATACGCCCAATTCCCCCTAAAAAGCCATAATAGGCCTCCCCCCTAAAGAAATTCGTGTAGGCAATCCTAAAGGTAGAGCTTTAGGTCTTCCCAAAGATATTCAGGTAACCAAAACAAAAGAATTAAATAACATTAGAATAAATAAACATTAGAGTGATTCATTCCTGATTTGTGTGTGGGTAACTTTCGTGAGGCACGAGCGAATAGTTATCCATCGCCCAAATCCGACAAGCGAAGCGCGTCAGTCTCATCCCCCATGGCTAACTTGATCGATCCCCTTTTATACGCTTAAATCTGATTTTCAGTGACCGTGCCAAGGTTCAGGTTAGGGCGATATTCCGCTTGCTCACCCTCCGACTGGCTACGCCAGCTACGGGATTGCGCCGAGCGGTTTCCCTAAAAAACACCATGATTTATCTTTTCCTTTGATGAATAGATAACAAATACAAAAAAGCGCCCACTTGGGGCGCTGTATAGTTTGATTCTCCTTAATTAAAGATGCTTACTAAGTAGCCGTTTGGTTCAGCAATGATTTGGCTAATGCCACTTCCGTGCTGTCTCCGTCGCTGTTCAGTACGTCCAATCCATTCTCAGGCATATCACCCGAAGTGGATTGAGTCACCGCTATCTTCTTTGCCATGAGCTCTAAACAAGCCATTTGTGCCGTGTTCTGATAGCCTAAGAAAGTCACATCCACCGCTTCGGTCTGACCAATTCGCCAGCTTCGTCTCGCGGCCTGCATTAAGGTGTAAACGTTATAGCCCGATTGCATGAACACAATGGACGGAAACTCCAGTAAATCGAGTCCTGTTTTCACAAGTTCGGGATTGGTGATGATGACATCGACCCCACGGTCTACTTGCTCCAGTATCCAATCTTCTCGGTCTTCCGTTTTAACGCTCGCCCTTAACACTGAACACTTGATACCTGATGCGCCTAATAGAGATTTTAACCGTGAGGCCGTGTCTCGCTTGCCCGTATACGTGGTATACACTAGCGTTCGACGCCCATTTCGCGTGTTCTCTTTCACCTTAGCTATCAGAGCTTCTTCCTTTGGCATCGGTGTCAAATCATCAAACAACGCGGGTATATAGGCTAACACTTCTCTTGTTCTTGGGTGGCTTACCACCTCTTCACGAAAGGCGCACTCTGGCCAAGCAAGCAACGCATTCATGACCACCCCCATCAAGGTATGGTCACCTCCTCGCAGGGCTTGCCTGAGCTGCTTCATCAAGTCTTGCTCCATGGCTGAATAGTACGCTTCCATGTCCGGTGTTAAGTCAATCTCCTCGAAATACTCTTGAAGGTAAGGAATTTCAATA
>NZ_JBFRRH010000091.1:0-5234 GCF_041472995.1 Vibrio sp. 10N.261.46.A3
TTTGTGTATAAGAGTCAGCTCTAGACCAGCCGTTTTTAATGGTTTCGTTGGCATACCATAAGCGTTCGTCCTTCGACCCCAACTTTTGAATCAGCAACACATTATGACCCCAAGGTATTTGTCCAACAGCTTGTTGGACAATTGGGTTGGATTCAAAATCAGGCCAAGCTTGTGCAAAAGCCCGCATACTCATCAAATTACTGCGAGATAGTCCTTTCATCGCGGGAAAGGCTTGCTTCAGATCTTGAGCCAGGACATCAACAACCTTAGCGCCCCAACCTTGATCCTGTTGTTTCATGGCAATTTGATGACCAATAGACCAATAAAGCGCCACTAACTCAGCATTAACCGCGAGTGACGCTTTTTGTTGTGACTTCTGTACTTGCTGTTTAAGGGCTAGAAGCCAATTCTGATAATCAAGGTTAGTGGTTAAAGTCATGGGCATATCTATTTGGTCTCTAACTCGATTTCGCCTAAAAGCAATTTAGGAAGTAGCGTATCGCGCAAGGCAGCAAGAGTTCGATTCTCACTACCGTGGCTCTTAATCATCTGCATATTTGGAGCAACAAACTCATCAAACTTTTCCAAGATTGAAATCGGAGGGAGAGCAAACGGCATTGTTTCGACTGTTTTGGCTTGTGCTCTTTGACGCCCACTTGTACCAGTCATACTTTGAATAGCAAACTTTCTAAAAGGTTCAAATCGAGCCATGTAATAACTGAAATACTTATAGCTATCTAACTTCGATCTCATCACGATATATTCAGTAGAACCCCAGCCAACTTGTTCATCTTCAAGGAAATCAACATATGCACTTTTACCATTTTCTAAACATGGTGTGATACGTGCCAACAGTGAGTCACCGTTCATGAATTTTGTTCCGCTTCCCATTTCACGGTCATAAATATCTAACGCAAGATGACCAGAAGTTGGCATATTTTTCATATCCAAATAAGGTGCAATTGTGCCTTTTTTAAGAATTCTCTTTGGATTGAAGTCCATCAAGTCAGATAGAGCACCAACCTCCCAACCTTCAGGAATCAAACCCAACTCAGACTCAACGAGCTTTTCTGGGAATAGCGAGGCAGTAGCCGCATCCATTCCCTCTGGTTGCTCACCATTCATCTTGGCTTTTACTGGTTCAAAATCGACAAACCATGACTTGAAGATAGATTGTGCCATCTCTTCTAAGGTTTGGTTGGTTTTAGTATTACAAACTAATTTGTTGCTTAAAGACTTTAAAACTTGAGATATTTTGTGCTGCTCAAGCAATGGAGGTATAGGCAAGATAACCTTTCTAAGCTCACTTTGTTTAATGCCTTTAACAGTAGAGCCTGATGCGCGAGACTCTAATTGGTGTTGAACGAAATCACTCTGTAGAGCACACAGAAGGAAGTCACTATCCAATAAGCCCTTTTTACCTCTAAGGGTCACAATACGCTGAGCTAGTGCTACATTAGCACTTGTTAATTGTGCTGTTTCCCCTAAAGGAGCTTCTGTTGTCAAAACCACATCACCAACTTGTGGTAACCCTCGAACCATCCATGAGTCATAGTTGCCTTCTGCAATAAACTCAAAAGGCTCAAGGACATACCCACACTTCACAATTTTAGCTGTGATAAGAGGTATACCTGATTCTGTTTTCTTTGGTGTTTTCCCTCGATAGTCAATAATCGCATCCATAGCATCTTCGAGAGGAATTAACTGCCAATCGCGAGGTAGGTTATCAAAGCTCATAACCCAACCCCGCTAGGTTCTTCTTAATTTCAGCTTCTAACGTTGCAGACTCAGTAAACTGCTCGCTCAACTTAACGGTTAAGGTTGCCATCTTCTCAGCAAAAGGAACACCGTCATCTTCTTCCTCAGCAGCGCCAACATAACGGCCCGGTGTTAGTACAAAATCATGCTTGGTTATTTCTTCAAGCGTTGCTGATTTACAGAAACCTGCCTGGTCTTCGTATGCCACACCATGTACTTCTACGCCTGTTTTCCAAGCATGGAATAGGTCTGCAACTTTTTTAATATCATCGAAGCTGAAATCACGTAGTACACGGTCTTTCATGAAACCAAGGTTACGCGCATCAATAAAAAGCACTTCACCTTTACGTCCACGTAGCTTTCGGCCCGATTTATCAACACGAGGATTCTTGTTCTTAGTTAAGAACCAAATACACGCAGGAATCTGTGTATTAGTAAACAGTTGACCGGGAAGCGCTACCATACATTCAATCAAGTCATTTTCGATTAATGCCTGACGAATAGTACCTTCATTGTTGGTAGTCGAACTCATAGAGCCGTTTGCCAACAGAAGCGCCTGAGAGCCTTCAGGTGCTAGGTGATGAAGCATGTGCTGCATCCATGCGAAGTTCGCATTACCTGATGGTGGTTTCCCGTATTTGAAGCGAGGATCGTTATCATCAACACCCGTGTTCCACTCTTTCATGTTGAATGGAGGGTTAGCCATGATGAAGTCAGCACGTAAATCTGGATGCTGTACATTGGTGTAGGTACTTGCAGGCTCTTTACCGAAGTCGTAATCAAGACCACGAATCGCCATGTTCATCGCTGCTAGCTGCCACGTTGTATGGTTGTATTCCTGACCGTAGATAGAGATCTTCTGCTTCTGAGTAAGGGCATCAACCTTCTTCTCGTTTGCATGACGCTCGATGAATTTCTCTGATTGAACAAAGAAACCACCAGAACCCATTGCAGGGTCATAAACACGACCTTCAAACGGTTCAATCATCTCAACAATCAGCGTTACGATTGATGCTGGAGTATAGTTAATTGACCGCCTTTTTTACCTTCAGCCAGTGCAAACTGACCAAGCATGTATTCGTATACGTGACCTAAGATGTCTTTACTGTTTAAGTCTGCATGAACAAACGGGATTGTCGCGATCAGGTTGATAAGCTCATTCAGCTTAGCTTGGTCAATCTTCAATGAAGAATATGACTTGTTAAGCACACCTTTCAGTTTCGGGTTATCGCGTTCAATACCTTCAAGGGCATTATCAATAAGATGACCAACAGAAGTGATTTTCTTTGGCTTACCATTAATATCAAGTTCAGCACCACCAATAACCAATGGGCCGTTATCTTGCAGGAACTGCCAACGAGATTCAGTAGGTAGCCAGAACACGTTTTTCTCTGTGTAGAAGTCGCGCTGTTCCAGTTCAATCGCAATCTCTTCTGCTAGTTCTTCTTCAGAATAATCAGCAGGATCTAAGTAGTATTCGTGCTCAGTGTTAGCAATGTCAGCTTTAATCTCATCCTGACGCAGCTTAAACGCATCAGAGACGTATTTAACGAAGATTAGACCTAGCACTGCGTGTTTGTACTGCGCGGCGTCTAGCGTTGAGCGTAGCTTGTCTGCGGCGTTCCAAAGCTTGCCTTCAAGCTCTTTCAAATACTGTTGTTCTGTTTGATTCATTAGAAGTTTTCTTGTTATAGAAATATTCCGTCAATCATACCACTGGATGCAGCATTGTCTTTGATTTCTGCCTTACTTAAAGAGCATTTTTATGAAGTAAGGAGCACATTATGGAAGCTTGGAATAAAGGAAAGCGTGTAGGTCAGAAGAAAGCCTTCAAACTAGAGGACATTTGGCGCATCCGTATTCGACTTGAATTGGAGGAACGCTTGTTTGAGTTGGCACTGTTCAATCTAGCCATCGACTGTAAGTTGAGGTCGTGTGATTTACGTAACTTGAAAGTTCAAGATGTCAGCCGAAGTGGTTGTGTGATGTCGAGAACAATCGTCAAACAGCAGAAGACCCAGCAGGAAGTACACTTCGAGATAACACCCAAGACTCAACAAACATTGTCGCAGTGGATCATTCAAAATTCATTGTCACCAACAGACTACCTGTTTCCAAGTCCACGCCGTGAAGGACAACCCATCTCGTACCATTACTACACCACCATGGTTAACCGATGGGTTACTGATATCGGGCTAGATAAAACGCAATACGGCACACATTCACTGCGCCGAACAAAGGCTTCTTTGATCTACGCCAAGACCAAGAATCTTAGGGCTATTCTGTTACTTCTGGGTCATGCTAAGCTCGAAAGCACGATTGAATACCTTGGTGTCGAGATTGAAGATGCGTTAAGGATATCGGAGAGTTGTGAGACGTAAAAACCTTAGAGCTTCTTATAGCAGAATGACAATAAGGAAACACAGTGGACGCAAACGCCCTGACGGTGCTAGCCATATTAGTCGCAGGATATACACTACTCGCCGAAGAGAAGCGAATTGACTTGAAACTTAGGTTCTCATGGGTTGATAAATCCGTAGTTTGCTTTCTTGTCAGCGCTCTACTCTATGCAATCTACCTACCTGTGTTGAATGCTATTGACTTAGCTTTGCCGTTCAAATGGCTATGGGGTTTGATGAGAAGGTAACAGCCTTTACTGCTATCGTTGCGATCTTACTTTACTTAGCTTTAAAGCTCGGTGGAAAACGTCTGCCTAAGTCAAAAACTACTGACTGGCAAAAAGCATCAAGTCATTTACTCAGAAATCAGAAGTTTGAACAATTGGCATTCTTATTAGATAAATATCATCATCAGTTCTTACTAGCCTTTCATGATCGTTGGTTCGACCAAGTTCGAGCTAGATTAATGGCACCTTATCGTCCTTCAATTCAGGATCTAATTGAGCTGGAATTGGGCAAAGAATCTGACGATAATTCAATGAGTAGCCTTGTCAAAACAACTCTTGTTAATCTGATGAAGCCTTTTGCATTCACACTGTCGTATTGTTTGCCTGATCATAGAAAATACAGAGAAGATGTATCCGCAAGCATTTCTGCGATATTTAAGTCCCACCTTTTTGTTAGGCACTTAGCTCAAACACAACCATTGCTTTGTGCGAAATTTACAAAAGTTCATTTTAGTGCTGATGACGAATTTACTACGTTGTTTTTAAAAGAACTGATTGCCAACACATCAAGCCCTCTCTACCGAGAGCTTCAAGATAACCCAAATTGCTCTTATACAGGTGAGTATTACATTGATGACTCTAACCCTCTGTTGAGCTTCTACTTCAAAGATATCGAAATTGCTTCTTGAACCGGCGACGTTGTCGCCTGAGCGGCCTACGGCCGAAAACAAAGAGACTCAACCGACTAGGCCGCTTTGCATGAATCGTTTATCCTATAGGACATGTTTCCAAATAAGCCCATCAAACAACTCTTCAATGCCAACAATAATTGGCTAAGCTTCCTTAATAA
>NZ_JBFRRH010000092.1:0-212 GCF_041472995.1 Vibrio sp. 10N.261.46.A3
TCAGGAAAGACATGCTGTTGCTTTCGTATCCACCGCTCTGTGGCTTTAATGCCACAACTGCTGCAAAACCGAGACTTACACGTTTGGTGAATGTATTTGTGATGGGTGCAGTCAGCATGACTGCATCGATACTCTTTAGAGCCAAAAGCAGCGGTACTGCAAGCGAGCATTTTAGTGACGTTTTCAATGACGACGGTTCGGAGTTTTTCCCG
>NZ_JBFRRH010000093.1:0-2152 GCF_041472995.1 Vibrio sp. 10N.261.46.A3
TACCATAATAGGAATAATGAACATCGAGTTTTGAGAGGTTGAACATCATTTTCTTAATCTGAATCGGTAAGTTGCAATTTTTCTGTAATAACGGCATTCTTTCTGGTGATCCTTCTTAAGCTGAGGATTACCTAGCCAACTGACGTTGTTAGTGAACTTAAAATTGTTCACAAAAGTATGAGCCAATCTCGATTATGGAGGTTGGTTTTTTTTTGCTTATTTAACGTAACGGCACTTAGTGCGAACCAAGCTCTTAGATGGTAATGAAACGAAAAAAGGCAGCCCTAGGGCTGCCTTTTTTGAGTCACAAGAGATTACTATCAAATCAAATGGAGGTGATTTAAATATGTGACTCCGTGATTATGTATGGATTGTGTGCCTAAAATTCAACAATATGTGCTTATTTAACGTAACGTAACTTAGTGCGAACCCTGATTTAGACACAAAAAATCCTCCAAAACGGAGGATTTTTTCGTTATTGGAACAAACTATTGCTACCAGAATTCAGGTTGAGACATGCGAGTAGGGAATACTCTTAAAATCTCAATACAGTTATCTTTGACTCGATAAGGTATGAGGTAGGGATACTTATTTAGGACAAGTTCTCTTGTTCCAAACACTCGGCCTGTTCGCCCCATAGCTGGATTTGTTTTTAGGAGGTTTGTTAAGTCATAGACCTCTTGAACAAACTCACGTGATGATCGTGGGTTGTGTTCGTGTAGATACTCTGCGGACTGTTCTAGGTTGACTAAGGCTTTTTTAAGCCACTTAATCTGCATTCACACCCCACTTAGAGAATGCATCCTGCACTTCTTCTTTATTGGCAAACTGTCCCGAATCAGCTTCATTCAGAGCGTCTTTGATTTCATTAACCTGCCAAAGCTCACGAACTAGGTAATCTTGAATTGCTTGGTTGGTAATCCATGACTTTGTTCGCCCTGTGGACTCTGCAAGTAGTGTTAGTTTTTGTTCGATATCTTCTGGAATTCTGACTGACATAGATGGCATGGTAAGCCTCCTGTATTACGGTGATTACATTGTAATACAAAGTGATCATTTACCATAATAGGAATAATAAACACCGAAAATGAGCGGTAAAAATGAAGAACACAGCCATAGGTTGCGGTTTATTGTTTTTTTTTGGGGGGGGGAGGCATTAATCTGATGTGAAAAGTTAAAATTGTTATAAAATCCCCTTTGCTTTGTGTCGTATTCATTGTAGGTTCCCCCCTCCTGTTAACATAATGCCTTGTGCATTTTTTATTATTTGGTTTTTATGAATATTAAACTTATTGCTCTTTCTCTTGCTCTTTTTTCAGGACTTGCCTCAGCTGATAGCGTGCACACATTTAATGCATCGTCTAAAGTATTTGGTGTCGAAAATGGTGAGGCTAATGTTAAATCTGTGCCGACAGTAAAAAACGGGAAAACGTACGACTACTATGCATTCACGCCTAAGGATGCCAATTTCTCCATCAATGTTGATGGGAAGGTATACCAAGTAGCGTCTTCTCGAGGTGTCTATGCTCCAGCTGGGTGTAACTATACGTTTGAAGTTTATCAAAATGCTGAACTTCAATACGGTGGTTGCTCTAAAGCTTTGGATACACCATCGACAAAACTAACCCTAATCAATAAATCTAATAACCCAATTTATTCTGCTTTTGATTTGGGTGATGACTTTTTTGCGGATTCTAGTGTAAATGCCTTTTCTTTTGAACAGGGGGTGGCGTATACAGAGAATAATCAGTTTTTACAGTCTCTTAACGTAAAACCTGGAGATAATATTCAATCTTTTGGTTTGTTTGATGCGATCTCAGGTCAATATGTCGCGTGTGATCATAATGTGGAGTTTGGTGGTGTAAAATCATTTGAGTACATTTTTGATCAATCAACTGAGCAATACGTGTGTCGCCAAAAGTAAAAAGAAAGATTGCGATTTAATTTAGTATTTAAAGCACTGCAACGATTGATCTTGATACAAGAGCGGCTCCCGATTGGGAGCCGTTCTTCGTTACGGAGTCACGCAATCGGAATAATAAACACCGAAATTAAGCGGTCAAAATGAAGCTCACAGCCATTGTTTGGGATTTTTATACCTAGGTTGCGGCTTGTTGTTTCTGGTCGCTGTGGGGGGCTCTCGGGGCAATTT
>NZ_JBFRRH010000094.1:0-74534 GCF_041472995.1 Vibrio sp. 10N.261.46.A3
CATAACTCCATACACATAATACGCAGTCACGTATGATTAATTTCAAAGATAGTATTATCATCGTTTCGCCTTAAAACCCTTGTTTCAACTGACTCTCACGCTTCTTGCACCGTTCAGAGTTTTCTTAGCGCATTTGAAATCAAATAATTATATGTGCGGCCAACATCTACACAATCCAACCTTCATTCACCAAATCTAATTGACGAGAAACTTTGTCCATCTGGTTTAACTTATCTTGCCACTTCTCTGTTTGCACTAACGAACCGCCGCGTTGTGTGTGAATCTTGTGAGCATTGCTGTTGCTTATTTTTCAGATTTCACACACGCGACCAATGTTTTTTATCAGCTGCACATGCTAGCTCTCGTTTAAATCTATCAACTAATCAAGTTCATGTGTCTTAAGTAGATTCGCGCACAGATTTTGCAAATCTTGCTAACGATTCTCTCTAGAGCTAGTACTTTGTGTTTAGCGAGATTATTAAACGGCAATGGCTTGTCCTATGTTGTTTGAAACACCATACCAAGCTGCCGCAAACATGTTTGCATAGATTCGTTACACTTATACGCTGGTAAACAACACCGATACTTGGGAGATCCATAATCACGGTTTACCCTGAAATTACGTTCAATTGGATTTAGGTCGCTTTGGTAATAAACCTAAGAGTTGTTTTAAACCCATTGCTCTTTGTTTTGCTTTACCTGTTTTCTCTAACTAATATGCCCGCTTTTGAAGTCGCAATAGTTTTACCGCCTGAGATTAGAAAACTTAGAAAGCGTTTATTGGTTTATCGACACATGTAATTAACAAATAAAGTGACACTGTAGCTTACTGTACAGGTGAAAGCTTGGTCGTATGGAACACAAAATAAAGAACCCAAACAAATACTGTTTATTTATACAGTTAAACTATTAACCCCTTAAAAACGTCACCTTTCGTATAAATACCGAACAAAAGCAACGCTATTTAGGCATATATCGGTCGCTGGGCGCGTATTTTTTGGTGAAGAACGACTGTATCTGGCTTGTTAACCAAACGATACTAGCCAAACTCAATCCAAAGTCGAATCCCTAGTTGCGCCTACATACTCCATCACGCATAATGTTACAGGTTTACGTACGAAATATATTATGAGCGACAAAGCATTCAGACAACTCAACATCTTCTTCTCTGTTTTTTGCCTGGCAATGACCGTGCTGTCGCTGATCTCTTTCCATACCATCATGGATAAGAATTACATAATCACACCAGACAGATACCCTACGCGCGTAAATACAGACAGAGACCATGATGGCGGCACCATAGGGTCGTTATACAAGTCAAAAGACAAAATTGAGTTACAGTGTGACTTTAATCGTACCTATAGTTCACCTTTCTGTGAGGTTGAATTTGTTCTCTCTACTGAAGGTAAAGGCTTAGATCTCTCCACATTTGATTCTGTCACCATCAATATGGAATATGAAGGTCAAGAGGATCCAAGGTTTCGATTCTACATACGTAACCACGACGAAAACTACAGCGTCCAAGGCGACCCTATTTCTAACAAGTTCAATCGCTTAGACTTCTCATTTCCCGATAGAAAACATATCGATTTAGATTACTTCAATGTCCCTTTATGGTGGATTGACTACTACAACCACCCGATAACCAACAGCGCGGTCGATATTACTAACGCTGTTTCAGTTGAATTGGGGCTGGGAGCTAGCACGCTCGATGGCCACCATACTCTGACAGTCGAGAGCATTGTTTTCCACGGTAAGATTATGAACAAGGTTATGCTATGGAAGATCTTAATTAGCTTATGGGTAATCTACGCGGTCTGCTATGTCTGTGGGGCGTCATACGTAGCTAGACGAGCGAGAATGTTTTCAGTAAACCAACAGCGTTTGTTAGCCCAAGAAATCGAAGAGTTAAAAATAAAGGCGACTACCGACCCTCTAACTGGCTGTCGTAACAGAACCGAAGCGTTAGATACCTTTTATGACTTTGAGCGTCTTGCACAACAAGGAAAGACAATTCACATTGCTCTGTTTGATTTGGACCATTTTAAGCAGGTAAACGACCAATACGGTCATGAAACCGGTGATCAAGTTCTTATTCTGTTTGTCTCAACGGTGATCGACAACCTTGGTGAGCAATACTTATTGTATCGTTGGGGCGGTGAGGAGTTCTTGTTAGTTTGTATAGAACAAACAACGCTACAGTGTCACGAAACGATTGCCAAACTCTACTCTTCAATGGACGAAACCACTTGGCCCAAAGGGCTTCACATTACCGCATCCGTTGGTTTTACCCAACTTACACAGAATGAATCGATTCGTTCAGCCATTAAGCGTGCAGACAAGGCACTCTATCAAGCTAAAGATAACGGGCGAAACCAAGTTGTTACGTTTGACTAAGCCTCATCAGACTGGCCTGCAGTTCAATATTCAATGCTCTATCAACACGCATCAATACCCTGTCGATATCTACTCTCTATTTAGTCAGCAATTACATTTTTAACGGCTGACTAAACAAGCCCATAAGTTTTGCTCTCTCATCAGAATTCTAATCCATTCGCACACAGACTATCCGTAATACCGCCATCATTAGCTTTCTCAAATTGATACGCGTCGTTCCTTAATCGACTTCTACACAACTCCTTTACGCCTCGTAAGCTACCTAAATATTTGTTCTGTAAAGCACATATGTACCAACGAAGCTTGCTCTAAGCGGTGGTAAGTCATTCGCGGTATCGATTTTAGACATTACAGCTGTGGCTTGTCTGGCCCTGTTCTTCGATGAAATCCTCATTTGTCTGCTTCTGAATATTCATGGATTCTCATCCGTTCAAAATACAAGTCACAACGTCACTAGCCATAAAAAACGCCATATATTTAACCACTTAGATGTGGTGACACAAATGCTGACACCTATAATGGCGATTGTTTTACTTTCATATCTTACTGTAATTTAATTACAACTCAAAACCAAGAAAGGCCTAAAAAGTGGATTACTCTGACGTAACTAATTGAATAAATGGTATTTAAGGGTTTTGGGTAGATCGGGGGTAAGGGTAACTAAAGAGTGGGGATGTACGAGATAATATATTAGAGGGTAAAATATTTAGTTATAGTGCACTAAAGTGTTAAAAAAGAAGGGCTGATGCCCTACTCTTCTTTATTACTCATTTCTTCGCGAATTTGCTCAGCAACGATTTTGATAGCTTGTGCTGTGCTGATGCCTTGGGTCATCATTTCTTGAATTCGTTCAACAGCTTTCTGTTGTTCTTCGTGAGAAAGGGTTGGTAAGTCGTTTAGCATGCTCTGCTCCTTTATTTAGGAGCAGAACTATATAAGGACTGTTAGTAACTAGCAAGGAAATTGATTGATGCACCCATTGCATTTTCATTTGTGTAGTTAGCACTTAGATCTAGCTGAAACAAGTTCAATGGCGAGATACCAATACCAGCGGTCACTGTTCCTTCTGAATCAGAGTAAGCCAGGTTCTTGTAATACCCTCCCCTTAGCTTAAGCTGACGTAACAGGTCGACTTCAGTACCAACACGAATCATCTGTTCGTTGTCTTCGAACGAAGTAAACTTCTCTGTTTCGTTTAGGTCGTAATCAACACTCAACGTAAAGTAATCAGAAACGATACCTGCACCCACTGTGTATACCGGCTCTAGTTGGTAAGTGTATTTACCACCAACTTGGTGTGTCGCACTACTTGTGCTGCTGGTAAGTGTTCTTGTTGTGTCTTTTGTTTCGATATCTCTAGAGATCAAGTTAGTTGCTGCAACACCCACTCGGAACGGGCCGAAGAACCAAAGCGCACCGGCATCCATGTTGAATGCTGTGTCGCCATCGCTGTTTTCTCTAACGTCAGACAAATCGTAATCATTAACCGACGCAACATAGTTGTACGTGTAAATACGTTGGATCTTAGGTGTGATACCAAATGAGATATGTTGCCCCATAAAGGTTTGGTATTTTGCTAGAGAAAGGCCAACTTCTGCTACACCGATTGAAACCGCTTCAACAGTAGACAATTCTACTTTGTCTTCATCTGAACCTGTCGTGTAAACGTTAGGAGTCGCAAATGATTCTGTATAGGCTTTAGCGAAAAGGTTTGCCGCGACAAACTGATTAGGAAGAGCAAACGCGACAACACCACCCAATTCTACATTAGCTTGGTTGCCATCAAGTTTATTAAGCGCTGCATCTAAGTCTGCGGTGTTTGACGCATCAACGACACTATCGATATTCGATTTCATGTCGTTAGGGTCATTATAGTTACCGCCGAAACTTGGCGTGATCATTCCCATGTCATCATTACGACGATAAATCGCAACAAGTGCTGGGTTATAGAATGGAGCTGTTAGGAAGTTTGCTGAAACAACACCAACACCACCCATCGCATCACCACGCGCTTCAATGGCGTAGTTTGCTGCTGAAAGAGGAAGACTGGCGAATGCAATTGACGCTGCGAGTAGTTTTGTAGTTTTTTTCATGCCGTTTATCTTTGTTAGATCCCTTACATAGTTAACGGCACGATTTTAAATTACTTTAACTCTTCTTCGCTAGAAATATCATAAGTTTTGCTGATAGTTTGTGCTTGTTCTATCGCTATGTCGCCTTGCCAGCGTGAATGCACCATTGAAACCGCCAAAACATAGCGATCATTGGGAAGTTCTTCACCAGTGAGGTTCATTGGATAATCAGATTCGTAGCTCTTGCCCCACACTTGTTCATAGTGTTCATCAACGTAATCGTACAAACCGATTTCGAGCTTAGGGAGCGGACAATAAGGATTGAGTAGTTCTTTTTTATCAATTCGCCACGTGTCTTTTGATGCCCAGCGTACTTGCTGACGCATGGCTACTTCACCCAGAACAACCCAAGTGCTCCAAGACTTTCCGCCATCATCTTTTACGCTTAAACGATATAAACCGGATTCAAGTTGAGAGGCTAAATTGTAACGCTTGCGGTATAGACTCACCGATGCATTGTTTACCACTTCACTGTCTTTGGTTAACTCACTGTCCGACGAAACGATCTTATCGACCCACTTCTCGAAGGTAATGTCTTGAATGTTGTTTTCGGATTCAACATTAATCGATACACGAAAGGTATCTCGGCCAGGGCTTTGAATGATGTGTCTTTTGACGACTACGGAACTGATCCAATCTGGGAGTGTTTTTCTAGTGAGAGTTTTACCACAATCTTTGTTCAATGCTTGATCGAACAGTTCATTGAGGTGATCTTCTCGTGATTGAGAAGAGTTGATTTGCCAAACTTCCACTAATGAATCAAACATCTGAGGTAAATCATTATCTAGCAGATGTTTATGAACTTGGGTCAGGGCATCGCTGCTCTTAAACCAATCCGTTGCTTGCGCGGTATTCGCTACGCAAGAAAACAGTAATAGTGGAAGTAAGGCTATTCTCATTACGCTTTCATCTTGTAACCAACGCCACGCAGCGTTTCAATTTCTAGACCCGGCAGTTTCTGTCTTAGTTGCAGAACGTGCGTGTCTACCGTACGTGTTGTTGGGAAATGGTTGTAACCCCATACATGGTCAAGCAGTTCATCACGTGTAAACACACGTCCAAGGTTACTTGCCAAGAACAATAGAAGGTCAAATTCAGTGCGCGTTAACGTTACTTCCTGTTCATTGAAAAACACTTCACGTGTCGCTTTATCGATAACAAGATTCTGAGCGATAACTTTTGATGCATCTTGTTCTTCAGAATCTGGCAGGCGAAGTTGAGCACGAATTCGAGCAAATAGCTCAGCCTCTGCGAATGGCTTTGTTAAGTAGTCGTTTGCACCTGAATCTAGGCCCGCTACTTTGTCTTTGACTGTCACGAGAGCCGTAAGCAAAATAACTGGGATATCTTTCTTTTTCTTCCAACCTGGAAGTGAATCTACTGAGTCGCCATCAGGAAGTTGACGGTCTAGAATCACTAGATCCGCTTGTTCCCAGTAGCCTTCAACTTCAGAGATCAGTTCTGCATGCAAACATTCATATCCAGCTTGCTCAAGGCTAACTAATAAACCGTCAGCTAAATTTTTATCATCTTCAACGAGAAGCAATGTCTGTTTCACAAGGTATCTCCAAAATAAATGTTGTTGGGGGGCCGATAAGCGTCATGTGACCGCCCATTTTTCCGACCATAGATTCCACTATCGTCAGACCTAAACCGAGTCCACTCTTACTTACGAATGGCTTTCTTAGTTGCCCCCAATCTTTGCGAGACAAGTCTCCATTATCTATAACTTTGAATGTCAGCTTCTTGTCAGAAGTATTCAGTTCTAGAATTACTGGAGCCACACCGTATTTCACGGCATTTCTGATTAGGTTATCGATACACGTTCCTAACCAATATACGTTCACTTTTGCAGCTATATCTTTGTTTACACGGAGTTCAATCCCCGGCGCAAAGTCTTCTTCAACTTTGTATTGGAGCCACTCTTCAACACTTGGCACCCACTCTGTTGCGAGCGGTTGGTTATCTGACTGCAGGTAATCTTTACTTGCTTCCGCCAACTGTCTTAAACGGCGTGTATCTTCACACAGCCTACGGAACTCATCATATACCGATTCTGGTAAGTGTTCGAACTCACGTCTGAACCCTTCCACCGTCAATGACAAACTCGCAATCGGCGTTCTTAATTCGTGCGTTAGGATTTGAAGAACCAGCATGCGACTCTTCATCTCTTGTTTCTTACTGTTCCAGCGGTAAATCGCCCAACCTAAGACAAGCATGATGTTGGCAATAACCAAGATAAACATGGCGACTTGCAGAAGCTCTGAATGATCTTCTATTTCCCAACACACGTTACCACGCTGGACAAAACAGCTGTTGCCTTCTGAAGACAAGCTAAACGATAACCCAGCAAGCGTGGCGTTTTCGTTCCAGACTGATTCTTTATATAGGTAATATCTGTCGCCACGTTTTACCCACATCTCATCGAGCTCTACAAACATGCTCGCCCCCGCTAGTAGCGCGGTGATGGCTTCGCTATCCATTTGTTGCAAGCGAGACAGCAGTTCGTCGTGTTCGGTGTTTGGTCGCTCTTGAATATGCATAAAGCGCTTCAGAGAGTCGAACTTTTCTGGGTACTTCTCAACGTATCGTGCAGCATAAGAACCACCACCAGGGTGAATCAAACCACTGCGGCTAAACCAACGGTCAGAAAGCTTGGTCCCTTTACACATTGCACGAGTAAAAACTAAAGGCTCAGTAATCAACGGGCTTAACGGCAGTTTACCGCTACAGGTTTTTGATAACTGGTATAAGCGCTGGATGTCTTTTAATGGATACTCTGCTGTTTGTGGCAGCATAGAAGACGGCATGATCAAACGTGTTGGATAATCAGCCTGTAGCACTCGGATATCGTAAGATTCGATTGCCGTTTCATGATCAAAGAGTTTGGTGAAATTATCGATACGCTCAGGTAAAGAGTCAGCAAATGCGTTTGCAGACACAGACAACGTAGCGATAAGAAGAGTAAATGTTCTTTTGATGATCACAAACCAACGCAAATTCATATAGATCAACCAAATATATACCATTCGCTATCAAAGATAAATTTTTAACCGCATGAAAAACAGTGAGAATGGCGAGTTACAGAGATAAAGTTCGCTATATTACGGCCATACTGTACAGACGTACTAGTAGACTGATTGACCAGCCCAACCTCAATTACGACAAGTTTTGCATAAGCTTCGTTAACTTCGTAGCAACTGAGCTCATACATAGAATCGCTTTCGTAAGATAAAAAAAGGAGCTCAAATGAACTCCTTATCGAGTTATTACAGATTGCTTAGAGGTGATCTCTATAGATGCTCTAAGATGCTTAGACAGCTCTTTTTAGCATCGCCAAACAGCATCTGCGTGTTCTCTTTGAAGAACAGTGGGTTTTGCACACCGGCGTAACCTGTGTTCATCGAACGTTTGAATACGATAACATTCTGAGCATTCCAAACTTCAAGTACTGGCATACCAGCAATTGGGCTGTTTGGATCTTCAAGTGCTGCAGGGTTTACGGTGTCATTCGCACCAATTACCAATACAGTATCTGTCTCATCGAAGTCATCGTTGATTTCGTCCATTTCCAGAACGATATCGTAAGGCACTTTAGCTTCAGCAAGCAGTACGTTCATGTGACCCGGTAACCTACCCGCTACAGGGTGGATACCAAATCGAACATTAATGCCCTGCGCTCGTAGTTTCTCAGTGATTTCATGTACTGGGTATTGTGCTTGAGCTACTGCCATGCCGTATCCAGGAGTGATGATTACTGACTTAGAGTTTTTCAGCATATCAGCCACATCTTCAGCTGATGTTTCGCGGTGTTCACCCTGCTCTTCATCGCCATCAGACACAACCACTTCTTGGCCGAATCCACCAGCAATAACGCTGATGAAAGAGCGGTTCATCGCCTTACACATAATGTAAGACAGAATCGCACCTGATGAACCTACCAACGCACCCGTTACGATAAGCAGATCGTTTGCAAGCATGAAACCTGCCGCTGCTGCTGCCCAACCAGAGTACGAGTTCAGCATAGAGACAACTACTGGCATATCTGCGCCGCCAATCGATGCCACTAAGTGGTAACCGAATGCGAATGCGATAAGTGTCATCACCATTAGCGCGAACATGCTGCCGTCCGCTTTAACGAACATGATCATCAGTAGTGTGGAAACTACGATTGCCGCTAGATTCCACTTGTGCTTATGAGGGATGTTCAATGCAGACGAAGAGATCACGCCGCGAAGCTTACCAAACGCAACAATAGAACCCGTGAACGTCACCGCACCGATAAACACGCCAAGGAATACTTCCACTAGGTGGATCACGTGCTCTGCATGAATATCTGCAGGGTTGATAGAAACAGCAGCAGGTGGATCGATGTAGCTGTTGTAACCTACAAGTACCGCCGCCATACCTACGAAGCTGTGCAGAATCGCCACCAGCTCAGGCATTTCAGTCATTTCTACTTTTCTTGCGTAGTGGATACCAATACCACCACCGATCACCATAGCAATGATGATCCATACAATACCTGCAGAGTGAGGGCCAAAGATCGTTGCGATCAACGCGGTTGCCATACCCGTGATACCGTAATAGTTACCTGCACGCGCAGATTCCTGTTTCGATAACCCAGCCAAGCTCATAATAAAGAATACAGCAGCAACAATATAAGCTGCTTGTACTAATCCTTCAGACATCTGTTACTCCTTAGTCTTTACGGAACATTTCAAGCATACGTTTGGTCACGGTAAAGCCACCAAAGATATTGATACTTGCAATTAATACAGCAATAAATGATAAGAACGTGACGACGCCACTTCCTTGTCCGATTTGTAACAGTGCACCTACTACAATGATGCCTGAAATCGCGTTAGTCACGGACATCAAAGGCGTATGCAGAGAATGGCTTACATTCCAAACTACGTAATAACCCACCACACAAGCGAGAACAAAAACGGTAAAGTGAGATAAGAACGCAGCTGGAGCAACCGAAGCTACCCAAGCGAATGCACCAACAGCTACCGCCATACCCGCCGCTTTCTTCATTGGAGAAACAGGTTCTTCAACTTTAGGCTCTGGTTTGGCCGCTTTTGGCTTAGCTTGTTGTGGTTGAGCTGAAACTTGAATTGGTGGAGCTGGCCAAGTGACCTCGCCCTCTTTAACGACAGTAACACCACGCAGAACAACATCTTCAAAGTCGATATTGATGTTGCCATCTTTCTCTTTGCAAAGCAGTTTCAGCAGGTTAACTAGGTTCGTTGCATACAGTTGAGATGATTGAGTCGGCAGTCGACCAACCATATCAGTGTAACCAACCACCTTCACGCCGTTAGCCGTTGTAATGACTTGATCCGCAACCGTGTATTCACAGTTACCGCCATTGGCCGCCGCAAGGTCTACAATCACGCTACCTGCACTCATACTGTCTACCATCTCTTTGGTAATCAGCTTTGGAGCCGGGCGACCTGGAATCAGGGCCGTTGTAATGATGATATCGACGTCTTTTGCCTGAGCTGCATAAAGTTCTTCAGCTTTCTTATTGAATGCTTCAGACATCTCTTTTGCGTAGCCGTCACCAGCACTGGTATCTTCCTTGAAATCCACTTCCAAGAATTCAGCGCCCATCGACTCAACTTGTTCTTTAACTTCAGGACGAACATCGAATGAACGAACGATCGCACCTAAGCTACCCGCAGCGCCAATTGCTGCTAGACCAGCAACACCTGCACCTGCAACCAGTACTTTTGCTGGTGGAACTTTACCCGCTGCCGTAATCTGCCCCGTGAAGAATCGACCAAATTCATGCGCCGCTTCAACAACAGCACGGTAACCCGCGATGTTTGCCATAGAACTCAATGCATCTAACGCCTGAGCTCTTGAAATTCGTGGTACAGAATCCATCGCCATCACGTTGATGTTACGACTGGACAATTGTTCCATTAATTCTGGATTTTGAGCAGGCCAAATAAAGCTGACCAATGTTGCGCCATCTTTAAGAAGATCGATTTCATTTTTAGACTCGTCAACGATCGGAGCGTTAACTTTAAAGATAATATCGGATTTCCAAGCTTCATCTGCGGTGACAACTTTTGCTCCAGCTTGTTCATAAGCTGCATCTTCAAAACTTGCTAACGCACCTGCTTGTGATTCAACACAAACTTCAAACCCTAATTTTAGAAGCTGTTCTACCGATTTTGGCGAAGCAGCGACTCGCGTTTCACCTGCGAGCGTTTCTCTTGGTACACCAATTTGCATAGCTATTCCTTGACTATTGGCACGAATGACTTATTCGTTTGTATCTAACGACAACTAATACTTCAAGCGTTTTGTTCAAAGAACAGGAAAAGTTATTACTTATAACGATTTGGATGGAATTTGAGCGCTTCATTTGGATAAATGACGACCGTCTCGTACGAAGAGGTCAAACCACTTGCAAATAATCCTTTTAATAACAACCTACTAGCTGTTCTTTGTCCCTAAAACTAAAAAGAGCTTTCAGCATATACACTGAAAGCTCTCTAAATTATGACCAACATCAATTCTAACCCTAATTGGTTAGCTAAATATATTGTCGCCCATTTGGTCGATGAACATCTGCGATTTTTTGAGCATCAATTCATCGGCATCTTGTTTGTTTGAAACAACATCTGAACGAATAAAACGGTGAGTTTTGATTTCACCATCGAATTCTTTCTCGATTCGCCCAGCAACACGGTATTGACCAGATTCTGCAATGGCATCTTGATAGATATTGAAACCCTTATATTCGACTGGCTCAATCTCTACTTTTTGTTCGGTTTTTTCTTTGCCACCAAATAATCTAGAAAAGAATCCCACGTTTTTTACTCCTTAAATGACCGTATTCACCCTAAACTATCATGACTGTTTACGGTTCAACAACGGCTTTTCATACCATTGCAATTCTACGTCATCATCAAAATTGTGTTGACTAAATATAACGGGCACATTGTCGTCACGTTCGCGTCTTCGATCGTCAATAATCATACTTTCAGCATTTTTGACCGCGATCTCACTATTGCGTTTATAGAGCACCAATTTGTCTTCTGGTAGTGCTGACAGGAAATCGATATCAAAACGAATATAGATAGGTTTTAGCTGACCTAAAGCCAAGCATGCGAGATCGGCCAACTGTTCGTTGGTATAACTAGACACATATTCCTCGGTAGCCAATACATGACCTACCAGAGTTTCCATATAGTTATGTACATCAACACTAATTTGCATACCACACCTCCATTTGTAGCGGTTCTTTCTAGTCGCAGTCGTTTCTAAATTTAATTGAAACCATGCAATCCCTAATAGCTTTCTATAACTCAGTTATAGGTTTTACTGTCCATAGTTAAATCTAAGGCGTTATTTAATCTTACTCTGACTTCATTACAGATCTTACGTCGCTTAATGATAAGGTCGCTCAATGATAAGTGATCATCAAGCCCTTTAAGTGACAGCGCCAACGTAAGAGCAGCAGAGCAGATTTTGTTAAGTATCTATAACGACTAATTAATTTCTCATATATACTGTGTAGTTCGTTCTAAGGTTAATAGCAACTCTAATACATATAAAAATGATTGCACCAATAGCGACCTATGACTATGTTTTTGCTCTAATTTAGGCAAAAAGCTTGGCAAGCGCTTGTTTAACCGTATCCTACGCATAGTATTAAATAATAAGATCATCAATATAGTTAGGCTCACCACATAAATGGCATCATCTTTTGTAACGTCGAGCATGTTTCGATTTTGCTTCCCTTTAGTCCTGTTAACAATCCTGCTCGTTGGTATGGACAACGTCATCCTCGTGACGGACTCAAATTTAGGGTTTGCTAGCAACCTCCCTTACATTTTATTGAGCGTTGCGGTTCTGCTATGCCACACATTCAGACAAGGTCGAATGGCGATGGTATCGGTGACCATGCTTGTCGCTTATCTGATCATCCAAGTTCGCTTACAAACACCTCTCAATACTGGCACAACACTATTAGAGCTCTCGTTACTTGCGGCATTAGTACCTGTCACTTGCTTACTTGTTTATGCCTTCCCTGATAACGGCGTAAACTCAAAATCGATGCTGCTCTACGCCATCGTTCTTGTTCTGTTTATGGTGTGGGCGCAATTGATCGTCTCTCATTTCCATGCCGGCGGTTTTGAATCATGGAGTGATGGTCTTCTGTTTATTGTCAGAGACTTCTCCAAACTGCCTTTTGTTTTAGTGTTATATAGCCTTTGCTTGCTTGGCCTTACTGCCATTCTCGTGTTGGTGTATAACCGCTCTATCGATGTTGTGGTTTATAGCGCTATCCTGCTTTCTTCTTGTACGTTCATCTTCTTCGACGTTCAGTACATCTCGAGCACCATGTTCTCGTTGTCAGGCACGTTGATCATCGTCTATGTAATGTCCGCTAGTCATGATATGGCCTTTAATGACCAACTGACTAACATTCCCGGCCGACACGCCTTAGAAGTCGATATGAAGCACTTGGGGCGTAAGTATTCGATGGCGATGGTCGATATCGATCACTTTAAGAAATTCAACGACACCTACGGACATGACATTGGCGACGATGTGTTAAAACTGGTGGCACGCATTCTGAGAGAAACCACCGGCGGCGCGAAAGCTTATCGCTATGGTGGCGAAGAGTTCACGATTATCTTCAAAGGCAAACATTCGGAACAAGTTAAAGAGCACCTTCAAGCTCTGATTTCCGAGGTTCAAAACTACGACATGACGATTCGGAATAGTCACGAGCGCCCTGACGATCATGAAGTTGGTATGAAAAAGCGTGGCAAGAACGGCAAACCATCAGAAGTAGTGAATGTGACGGTGAGTATTGGACTTTCCGATAGCACAACCACCAGACATCCTGACGAGGTGTTGAAGCTTGCTGACCAAGCGCTGTATAAAGCGAAAGAAACCGGTCGAAACAAGCTGTGTATAGACCGTTAACGATGGTTGATAGCTAAAAATATTGAGTGCTAGAGATCTAAATAGCTTAAGACGTTAATAGCACTCTGCTTCAATAACTATCTCTTTCAAGTACAACAAGCCTCAATTAGTTGAGGCAGTATTAGCTCAACTGGATAATGAGAGCTTAATCTTGGTTGAAGAATATAACCAAGCTGCCACCTTTTAAGCTACTTCCGTAGTTAATCGTAAAACCTATTCCCACATTATCGACCCACTCATTAAACAGGTTTGGGTTAAGCAGCCAGCCAACACTGCCCTCGTAGTAAGATGTGGTGCCCATAGAGGCCACCGTGTCACCACCAATATCAATTCGTCTTATACTCGAGTACATCGATGTGATGTTCTTATCCCAACGTACGAGATCATAGAAAACCTTGGCTTCATTGGCGATATACCACCCTTCTGGGTGACCGACATTGCCGTTGTTCGCCTCGCCCCAGCCGATGCCATTAAAGTAATGCCAACTGGTGCTCAATTTATACTTTCCCCAGTCATTCTTATCTTCGTACATCAGCTTGATTTTAGGCTCGATGATGTAAGCCCAAGCATCAGTATTGAGATAGACGCCATCCAGTTGGTCTTGAATAGGCTTTAGCAACGAAGCGCGATATTCATAATCATTGCGGTAGTAAGAGATGTGGTTACCGATTGCAGAGCTGAAGCTCCAATATTCGTCTAACTGGGACACATTCGCGAATTCGACGTAGCCAGACACTACCGACTCTTTTTGAAAATCGTTTTTATTTGCTGCCGCGTACTCGACATCGTTCTCGATCCGCAATGCAGACAAGCGCAGCGTCACCTCTTGATGGTTGTCTTCAATGTAACTTGGTAGTTCAAATGTGTAAGGCAAACTCAGGGAGGTAATGTTTTGTCGACGACTCACCGAATCATTCGAACCGATGTCTTCATTGTCCAAACTAAATACTTTATTGGGATCAAAGTTGTTGATGCCAAAAGTGAAAACATCGGTATCGTTGAGCAATACACTGGTGGCAAAGCTCTGCTCTAGATCCTTTCGGAAAAGATCAGATAGCGTATTGGCATTAACAGTGGTCGGCAAAGCGGTAAAAAATAGAGGAACCGCAAGCGTCCAAGATGTGTTAGTCATAGAAAATGACTTCGAATGTGGCATTTCTTTTATCACTTAAAGCACTTCCTAGCTCAAACGCTAATAGAAGTATAAATTCAAATATCTAAAAGAGCTCGCCAACTAACGAGCAAGCTCTAAAATGTTGCGTTGTACAAAGGTATTTCTACCACTTTGCTTCGCTTGATAAAGCGCTTGATCGACCTTTTCGTAAATAGACGCAATAGATTCACCACCTTCTGGCACAAATGACAACACACCTTGTGACGCTGTCACTCTATCCGATACCGTTGAGTGGTCATGAGCGTAGTTCATCTCATGCAATGCCTCTTTAATTCGTGTTGCGTGTACCTTAGCGCCTTCACTGTCTGTATCGCTAAGAATCAGAACAAACTCTTCACCGCCATAACGACCGACAAATTCTCCCGCACGAACAAACAGCTGTTTCAAGGTATTAGCAAGCCCTTGTAAGCACTTATCCCCTTGAATATGTCCATAATTATCATTGTAAGGCTTAAAGAAGTCTACATCTAGAAGTATGACTGTCATGGATATATTACGTCTTCCGTGCCACGCTATGCTCTCTTCAAGCTTAGTATCCATATATCGACGGTTATACAATTTGGTCAGGCCATCTTCGTTGGCTTGTTGCTGCAGAAGGATGTTCAGTTCTTCGAGTTTGGCTGTGCTTTGTTTTAACTCTCGTCTCATATGCGCGATACGTTGCATCGCAATCAACTTAGAATTTAAAACGACCTTGTTTACCGGTTTGATCAGGTAATCGTCGCCACCAGCGTCAATCGCTTTTGCGATCATCTCAGGTTCTTCGTGACCACTAAGAAAGATGATGGGAACCCATTCTGGAAATCGGCTTCGAACCTCATTAGCCACTTCAAAACCATCCATCTCTGGCATGCTGATATCAAGTAACACGAGTTCAGGATCAAAATCAGAATAAACACTCAGGGCTTCTTTTCCGCTACCGACAGCTTCTACAATATGACCCAGTTGCTTGAGTCGGATAGCAAGTTGCATCCTATCTAGTTGAACGTCATCAACCAGCAATATGCGCATCGAAGATCCCTTTTCTATCATCACATCACCTTTATCTAGTGTTGAATATTCAAAGTAGCTCAAATTTGGGCTTAAATCATGCCCTAATCTCTATATTATATTGACTTTTTTACAGATCTTTTTAGCATTGTTTCTTTTTAAAGAGAAATACTATGTCAGACGCTACAAACAACGAACAACAAGAAATCGATTTAACCACCATCTCACCAGAACTTCGTCAAGTTATCGAATTTGATGGCGTGCCAAAAGAGATGCACTTTATGGTTACTTCTATTCACGAAGTGTCTGAAGAAGCAGTACGCGAAGCTTGGGACAGCCTTCCAGCAAGCGCACAAAATGTTTTAGACAACTTCGAGCAGTTCCACGCTCTAATCTCAGTTAGCCAAGCTTTCGCTGGTGTTAACGTGATGGAAGAGTTCCCTACTCTTAAACTTCCAGAAGACATGACTGACGAAGAAAAAGAAGAATACCGTGCTCAACTGCTAGACCAAGTTCTACACAACTGTGTAAAAGACATGGTTAAACAAATCAAGAAAGCGCGTCGTGATGCTATCTTGAAGCGTGATTTCAAAGAAGTTTTTACTAAGTAAGTCGCTAGTCGCCTAAATCTAGGCAGAGCGCTAACAGTAATACTTAAGATTAAGCCGCATGTTGCTTTAAACACGCGGCTTTTTTATATCCGCTATTTTCTGTAGTTCGATCGTTAAGTCTGTATGTTCTTGTTGCGAACGTTCATATTATTCGACAAATAATATGCCTTAACACTCATACAGTGTGGCGCAAAACTGGCAGTTATACCGTATAAAAATGACGCATGTATCCATTCATGGAATCAAGATCGTATTTTCAGAACCTAGAACAGGCAGTATCACGACAATATCGAAAAGCTGACCTTGTCAGGTTTAATGCGTTACCGCGATATCTCTTTGAGCGACACTCACACCCTTAATTTGCGCGTAAACACGCTGCCCGATTTCTAGATTCAACTCATCCAGCGCCCACAAAGTAATGGTTGCCCTTAGGTAGCACCCAGACTCTAATTCTAGCTCGACAGCGACACTCTGCTTATTTGTGCCCTGTTGGTGCGTCTCTACGCTTTTAATGGTAACAGGAAGGATGTTACGTATCGAAGTCCCTTCCGGCTGTTCTAGCGTGATAGAGACGTCATTTGCCCTAACTTGTAGCCTCACTGTCGTACCAAGCTCACTCGACACTTTCTGAACCCACAATGACGTCGACTTTCCTAGCATCAAGCGAGACAGCGCATAATCGTCATTGTGTTCCGCTAATGTCGCTTCAAACAACGAGCTTTGCTCTGAGAAAGATTGCCAAGGTTGCATAGCTCTCGATGCCCACACCTCTTCCGTCACACCCGATGAAATCACTTTGCCTTGGTCAATAATCACAAGGTGATTTGCCAAGCGTAAAATTTCATTGAGGCTATGAGTGACATAGATGATCGGTATCTGAACGGTTTCGGCTAAGTTTTCCAGAAATGGCATCACTTCGCGCTTACGGGGCAAGTCGAGAGACGCTAAAGGCTCATCCATCAACAAAATGCTCGGCTTGGATAACAACGCGCGGCCAATCGCCACACGTTGCTTCTCACCGCCAGACAAACGAGCTGGGTATCGGTTAAGCAATGAACCCAAAGACAGCAGAGAGACTATTTGCTCAAAGTGCGCTTTATCGACGCTTTTCATGCCGTATTTAAGGTTCGCCGCCACCTTCATGTGTGGAAACAATCGCGACTCTTGGAACACGTAACCGACGTTGCGTTTGTGAGTCGGCAAATTAATGCCATTTTCACTATCGAACAGTGTCGTGCCAGATACGCTGATCAAACCTTTATCGGGCTGTTTAAGGCCACTGATCGCATTGATAAGTGAGGTTTTACCCGCGCCAGAACGACCAAAAATTGCCGTAATGCCACTACTTGGTAATTCCAAGTCGATATCAAAGAAGGTTTCGCCAAGTTGTTGTTGATATTGGAGGATCAAAGCACTCATGCATTGCCTCCCAAGCGTTGTGCTGACTTTTTGTTGAGCCACTCGGATAGCATCAATGAACCCAGCGCTATCAAAATAGAAATAACACACAAACGCGCCGCTTCCATTTCAGCGCCCGGGGTTTCAATAAAGGTATACATAGCCAATGGAATGGTTTGCGTTTCACCGGGAATATTTGAAACGAAGCTGATGGTCGCGCCAAACTCCCCTAGGCTTCTTGCGAATGAAAGCATGGTGCCGGTAATGATCCCAGGGATCATCATGGGTAAAGTGATCGTGAAAAACACACGAAGAGGTGAAGCGCCTAATGTGGCAGCCGCCTCTTCAAGCTTACTGTCTACGGTTTCTAGGCTCAATCTAATAGAGCGAACCATCAATGGCAGCGCCACAACCACGCAAGCGAGTGCTGCGCCCTTCCAGCTAAAGCTGAATACAATACCAAACACGTCATTAAGCCACGAGCCGATGATGCCTTGCCTGCCCATCATAACTAACAGTAAATAGCCGATGACCACAGGTGGAAGTACCAAAGGTAAATGGACAATACTCTCAACAATGCTCTTACCTACAAATTGTTTCTTAGCAAGTAGCCATGCTAAGCCAATACCGATAGGGATAAGCCATAAGATTGCAAACCCAGCGACTTTTAAGCTCAGCATTAAGGCTTGGTATTCGTATTCCGATAAATACATCATTTAACGCACTTCAAATCCAAAACTATTCAAGGTGTCTTTCGCTTTTTCGCTCTTCAGGAAAGTATAGAACTCTTCTGCCACAACTTTATCACTCAACTTCGCTACAGGGTAACGTATTGGTGTGTGCAGATCTGATGGAAAGGTCGACACTAGGTTTACTTCTTTAGAAAGCAACGCATCCGTTTTGTAGACAATGCCAAGCTTAGCTTCACTGCGCTCGACTAAGGCTAAGGCCATACGAACATTGTTACTTGGTGCCAATCGAGTTTTCACATCGTCCCATACACCTAACGTTTCTAACGCTTCTTTTGCATAGATACCAGCAGGAACCGACATGGTGTTACCCACTGCAAGCCTTTCATTAGTAAGCAGTTCAGCCCATTGTTCACCTTTTGATAGGTCTAACGTTACCGATGTCTCTTTAGGAGCAATCAGCACCAGTTCGTTTTCACATAGGTTTGTGACATTGTCACTAGAAACCAATTTACGATCGACTAAATGCGTCATCCATTTTTCATTTGCCGAGATAAAAATGTCTGCTGGTGCTCCTCTTTCGATTTGTCGCACCAAAGACGACGTACTTGCATACACAGGAATCACATCGACAGAATGGTCTTTCTCAAACTCTTCAACCAACAGATTAACCGCATTCGTCATCGACGATGCAGCGTAAACTCGTAGCTTTTCGGCGGCAAAAAGATGAGTAGAAGTCAGTGCCGAAGTTAAGGCCATGGTTAAAAGGAAGACTCGCTTTTTCATTGTTATCACTTATCTATTGTTCGTTTAGGTTCTTTAGCTAACTTCTAGATGGCGGCTTAAGCAGTTAATTCAGGCCAAAGCAGGTCAAGATTTAAGTACTCTTCGATGGCATCAGCGATTCGATTAATACCCAGCTCTTTAAGCTGTTCATGGTCAATCGCGGTCACATCGTTGGCTCCTGCCCATTCGCAAATAAGCGATAACGCATCACTGTTGTCGAATACGCCATGCAGGTAAGTACCAAAAATCGAGTTATCTTGATTCACAGCGCCATCTAGGCTGCCAGATTCTAACTGAACCGGTAAGGCTGTTTCTTTGACATCAGTCTTGCCTACGTGGATTTCATACCCTTTTACTTGTGCTGTTTTGCCATCCAGCGTCATGGTGCCGCGTACGTTAGTTAAGGTTTTCTGCTGTGTAAGGGTCGTTTCAGTATCCAGATACCCTAACCCTTCGCTGCTGCCGGGCTCCCCTTCAACGCCATCAGGATCGTGAATAATGTTACCTAACATTTGATAGCCGCCGCAGATACCCATTACTTTGCCGCCTAAGCGCAGGTGGCGTTGAATATCTTTATCCCAGCCTTGCTGTTTTAGGTAATCCAAATCTGCCCTTACCGATTTTGTACCCGGCAAGATAATTAAATCAGCGTTGTTTACACGTTCACCTTTACCGACATAACGTAAATCAATTGAAGGATTCAATCTTAACGCGTCAAAGTCTGTATGGTTGCTGATTCGGGTTAACACTGGCACCACCACCTTAAGCTTAGCTTCTCCGTCAGACTCTTGAGCAGAGGTAATGGCATCTTCCGCTTCTAAGTTAAAACCATGCAGATATGGCAAGACACCAATAACTGGCTTGCCGGTTTTTTCCTCTAGCCAATCTAGGCCAGATTGAAGCAGTGCGATATCGCCTCTAAAACGGTTTATCACAAAACCTTTTACGCGAGCTTGCTCAGATTCAGACAACAAAGCCAATGTGCCGTAGAGGTGCGCAAAAACGCCACCACGGTCAATATCAGCAACGATGATCACTGGGATGTCCGCTTTCTCAGCAAATCCCATGTTAGCGATATCATTTTCGCGAAGATTGATTTCGGCTGGGCTACCCGCACCTTCAATCATTACACTTTCATATTCTTCAGTTAGTCGGTCAAACGAATCGATAACCGTATCCATCGCGACTTTCTTATAATCATGATACCCCGTAGCTTCCATGTTACTCAGCGCTCGGCCTTGCAGAATCACTTGCGCGCCGGTATCTGAATTAGGCTTTAGCAATACAGGGTTCATGTGAACAGTTGGCTCTATATTACAAGCTTGCGCCTGAACCGCTTGAGCACGGCCAATTTCGCCACCATCTTTTGTCACAGCACTGTTTAACGCCATGTTCTGTGGCTTAAAAGGTGCCACTTTGATTCCTTTTCTTGCCAAAACACGGCATAAACCTGCCACCAAAACACTTTTTCCGGCATCTGACGTTGTCCCTTGAACCATAAGGGCACTTAATGGTGCTCGCATTTGTACTTAAATCCTTAATTTCTTAATTTAAAGCTATGGGCAATCTCACTCTGCGACCATCTTAACGTCATTGCCGAGTAGATGCTCAATAAAATGAATGGAAAATGAATGTGTTACTCACTCTGGATTCAACCCCAGTGTTGTTTAATAGCTCCATCGAAACGAAGCTTGTGAACGATAACAGGCGACTCAACAAAAAACGTACTAACGAAAAGAAACGCTTCAAATTTAGAAAAACGTTTCTACTAAAAACAACATTAAGGGATTCACCATGAAAAAGACTGTATTAGCTATCGCATCTACTATTATCCTTGCTCCTACTTTCGCAATGGCTAGTGATCACAACAGCAACAAGCACGAAAGCGCGATTGCTTACACTGGACCGATTGAAACCGTTTCTGTTGCGACACTACTTGCCGACACAAGCATGTTCGCAGAGCAAGAAGCAATTGTGGATGGCAAGATTGTTCGTCAACTAAAGAATGACACGTTTGTCTTCTCTGATGGCCAGAGTGAGATTCAAATCGAACTGGATGATGATATCCGCCTAGCACAACCACTGACCGCTGATACAAAAGTTCGTATCTTCGGCGAATATGAAGGCGGCAAGACACCGGAAATCGAAGTGGACCACATCCAGGTTCTATAAGCGATTAATATAAAAATACTGACTTCAAATAATTGGCCTGCATATTGCAGGCTTTTTTGTATTATACTGCCGAAAAATACAATTTATATGGAGTCACCATGCTAGGTTGCACGAATAAGACTGTCCTTTTAGGACTCGCTGCACTGTGTTCATTCTCTGCGTCTGCAAACAACTTTAACTACAACACATTCGAGCTGCGCATGGGTACTAGCCCAAGTACTTTCGGTGGTGAAGTCACAACAATGTTCACTCAGAACTCTCACTTTGTTGCGCGTATCGATTCAGAATTTGAAAGTGATTGGGATGCAGCGGTAGGTATGGGATTCAACGGTCCAATCAGTCAATTTGCTGACGTTACTGGCCAAATGTTGCTGCACAACATTGAACGTAATGACGACAACCACATCAAAACAGAAATTAACCTTGGCTTGAGAGCTTGGTTAATGGCAAACGTTGAAGTTAACGCACGCCTTGGTCAACTGATCGACAACGATGACACTCGTTCTATTGTTGGTATCGGTGCTCGTTTCCATTCAACTGATCAACTGTCTGTTGGTCTTGATATGCGCAATAACGGCACATACGGCCACCAAATCTTAATGTCAGCTCGATTCGGATTCTAATCTAGATTTCGTATCTAGGTTTTATTGATAAGCTTATGTTTGGTTACTGAGTAATAAATAGCTGGACATATTACATAGAAAAGCCCCGAACATATTAATGTTCGGGGCTTTTTTGTTTGTTAGTTTCGCTGGCTTTTAGTCGTTCACGACCTGAGCCAGCGACTTGCTTTATAAATTAACCATCAGCATCTTTTTCTGGTGATCTAAGTACTCTTCATAAGTACCTTGGAAGCTCACTAGCTGTTGATTTTTTACATCGATGATGTGTGTTGCCAGTGAAGAAACGAACTCACGGTCATGACTTACGAAGATAAGCGTGCCCGTGTAAACCTTCAACGCGTCGTTCAGGGCTTGGATTGCTTCCATGTCCATGTGGTTAGTTGGTTCGTCCATTACCAGCACGTTGATGTCTTGCATCATTAGCTTGCCGAATAACAGGCGGTTCTTCTCACCACCAGAACAGTTGCGCGCTTTTTTGTTCGCATCGTCAGCAGTAAACAATAGACGACCGAGAATGCCACGTACCATAAGGTCATCGTGCTTCACTGTGCGCCATTGTGAGATCCAATCGAAGATGCTCAGGTCGTTGTCAAAATCCTTAGTGCTGTCTTGTGGGCAGTAACCTACAGAAGCATTTTCAGACCATTTTACGATGCCTTCGTTTTGCTCTAGCTCTTGAACTAAACAGCGTAACAGCGTGGTTTTACCCACACCGTTCTCACCGATAACCGCAAGGCGAGTACCTGCTTCAAGTAGCAAGTTACCACCAGCAAACAATGTTTCGCCATCGAAGCCGTGACCAAGGTCTTGAAGTTCAAGCGCTTGACGGTGCAGTTTCTTACCTTCGCCAAAATCAATAGATGGGCTCATACGGCTCGATGATTTCACTTCATCAAGCGTGATTTTGTCCATTTTCTTAGCGCGAGAGCTTGCTTGTTTTGCTTTAGATGCATTAGCACCAAAACGGTTTACGAAATCTTGAAGCTCGCTGATTTCAGCCGCTTTCTTAGCGTTGCTTGCCAGAAGCTGTTCACGAATCAAGCCAGATGCTTCTAGGAAGTACTCGTAGTTACCAGGGTAAACACGTAGCTCACCGTAGTCGATATCTGCCATGTGAGTACACACAGAGTTCAGGAAGTGTCTATCGTGCGAAATGATGATCATTGTACATTTACGCTGATTTAGCTCTTCAGCAAGCCAGTTGATCGTGTGAATGTCCAAGTTGTTGGTTGGTTCATCAAGAAGTAGGATGTCTGGGTTTGCAAACAGAGCTTGTGCCAATAACACACGCAGTTTCCAACCTGGAGCTACTTGCTGCATCAAGCCGAAGTGGAACTCTTCTTCAATACCCGCTTGAATTAGGATATCGCCAGCGCGGCTTTCTGCTGTGTAGCCATCCATTTCCGCGAATTCGCTTTCAAGTTCTGCGACTTTCATGCCGTCGTCTTCGCTCATTTCTGGCAAAGAGTAAATGCGGTCACGTTCTTGTTTTACTTCCCACAGTTTTCTGTCGCCCATGATCACAACGTCGATAACGCTGTACTGTTCGAAAGCGAACTGATCTTGGCTTAGCACACCCAGTTTTTCTCCTGGAGTGATAGAAACGTTGCCCGAGCTTGGCGTTAATGCGCCACTTAGGATTTTCATGAACGTTGATTTGCCGCAACCATTAGCGCCGATCAAACCATAACGGTTGCCGTTACCAAATTTAGCAGAGATGTTTTCAAACAGCGGCTCTGCGCCAAATTGCATTGTGATGTTCGCGGTAGATATCAAAGAACTAATTCCTAAGCGTGTACTGACAGATAATTATTAGGCTATTTCAAGAACCTAAATAAGAAGTACGAAAGTATGGATTAAACAAAAATCGAAGCGCGGATTATATAGAGATCTCGATCACGTTGTCGAGGCTAAACAGTAAACGAATAGTAAACATAGACCATTTAGATGCTTTTCATACGTTATTGGGGTGTAAATAGAAAAATCCCCACCAGCAGAACTGGTAGGGATTTCATTTATCAACACTAAAAGTCTTTCAATCTCGTCACTTTTGAAACTATAGCTCTTCAAAACGAAAAGCTTTGATGACGAGCAGAAATGTTATTTAGTAATTTTCTTTTGAACGTATTTTTGGCTTACATCTACTACCGCAACATCTCTAAAGAAGCTTCTACCCAACAGTAGTGGGAAAGAAAGATGCGTTCGGTCCGCTAGAGTAAACTCAGTTTTGTCTTTCAGATCACCGATTTGAATTGAAGCGACAACCACAGCACGTCGTTGTGTACCTTCCGCGCTCGACTGCTTGATCTTAACCCAACGCTCTACCGGTAAGCTGATCTCTTCCGTTGTGATGCCGTCATGTTCGATTTTGAACTTAACCCAGTCTTTTCCGTCACGTTCAAAATCAACAATATCAACCGCGCTGATTGAAGATGTTGTTGCACCTGTATCTACACGTGCTTTAAACGCTTCTTTCAAACCAGGAACAAACACCCACTCTTCTTCACCAAGAATCAGTTTGCCATCGCTTGTTTTAGTCGGCTTTGGAGCTGGCTTTTCTTCAGGCTTTGGTTTCGCTTCTGGCTCAGTCGGTTTTACTTCTTCAGGCTTTTCCGTAGGTTCCGTTACTTTCTCGCCTTCAGTTGCGTCAGTCTTTGAAGAGTCATCCACAACAGGTTGTTCTACTTGAGGCTTTTGCTCTGGCTCGACAGGAACTTGAGTCGTCGTCGAACAAGCAAACAGGCCACCACTTAGCATTAAAACTACAATCGCTTTCCAGTTATACATTCAGTCACCTTCTATTTTGAAACGTTGGCTATCGCTTTAGCTACATAAGGAATATGAGATTCGGAAAGGCCTGCGATATTGATGCGTCCGTCACCAACACCATAGACTCCATATTCTTCACGTAATTGATTCATTTGAGTTTCTTTAAAGCCTAGTACACTAAACATGCCTTTATGGCTTTCAATGAAGTCAAATTGTGACGTGTTATAAGTATTTCGCAATTCATCACATAAACTTTGGCGCAGATTTAACAAACGTTGCTGCATTTCACTCAATTCTTGCTTCCAAATCGAGGTTAGCTCTTGATTCTGAAGAATTGTTTTAACCAAAGCTGCACCATGATCTGGCGGCATAGTGTAAGTTGAACGAGCAAGAGTAAGAAGCTTACCTTTGGCATTGCCAACGTGTTCGCTGTTCTTGCCAATCACGATAGCAGCGCCCGTTCTTTCACGGTATAAACCGAAGTTCTTCGAGCAAGATGTCGTAATCAACATCTCTTCTACGTTGTTAGCCATGTGTTGAAGGCCTTTTGCGTCTTCTTCTAGGCCATCACCAAAACCTTGGTAGGCAATATCAACGAACGGTAAGAAACCATTCTTCTGAGATAATTTGGTGATTTCCTGCCACGCTTCAAAGTTGATATCCGCACCCGTTGGGTTATGACAGCAACCGTGCAGTAGTACCACGTCTGATGGACCCGCTTTTGAAAGGTCATCCAACATTCTTGCAGTATCAACTTGCTTCGTTTCAGGACTGAAGTAATTGTAGTATCGAACTTTTAAGCCTGCCGCTTCCATCACCGGTTTGTGGTTAACGTAGCTTGGGTTTGAAATCCAAACTGTGGTGTCGGGTTGAGAAACTTTCATTAAGTCACCCAACATGCGAAGTGCACCACTTGCACCCGGTGTTTGAATCGCAGCAACGCGATCCATTGCAGAAGTCCCTTTAAGCAGCAGATCAACCATGCTCTGGTTGAATTCTTCACAGCCTGCTAGGCCAACGTAAGCTTTGGTTTTCTGCGTTTCAACAACGATATCTTGAGCCATAGAAACGGCTTTCATGATCGGAGTTTCGGCTTGGTCATTTTTGTAAACGCCAATGCCTAAGTCGACTTTATCAGTTCGAGTATCGCCGCGGTAAGCAACAGAAAGAGATAGAATTGGATCTAAAGTTGGTTTTGGTAGATGTGAAAACATGAAAGTCACAACCCTTTGAAATTCAAGTAATGAGTTTCACGTTAACATTATCGTAGACAAATCAGAAACATTTTTTAATAGAAGCGCTTAGTTAGAATAAGTAATCAGAGATTGGTCATTTTACGTCACAAAACAGCGCAAATTTCGAACACTTTTGTGCTTTATCAAACGATCAGTAGCTTGTTTAAGAAGTACCTTGTTGATTCTCAGCTAAATGCCTTGTTTGAATTGCCTTGGTGTCATGCCCGACCAAGCTTTAAATCGAGTACTAAAGTTAGCTGCATTCGGGTAACCCACGATCTCGCCAATGTGTTGAATCGACCAATCACTCGATTTCAACAAACGAGCAGCGTATTCCATTCTCATACGCATAATATGAGTCATTGGGCTATGTGAATAATAGCGCTGGCACAAACGATGGAAATGCGGCTCTGAGCACGGGAACAAGCTCGCAAGCTCATGAACATTCCACTCTTTATGGAGCTGCTTTTGTACGTTGTCGAACACGCGTCTTAAACGAATTAAATTACGTGATTGCTGCTGCGGGACTGGCGCATTAATCATGAACTCTATTTGAGCTACACTGTGATTGGCGATCGCTCCCCCCAAATCGATGGGCAGAGCAATGCTTCTCAATAGAGTGTGAATGCACGACGAGACGACTTCTGCGGCCGGAGACAACGTGTAACTCACTTCATCACTCACTACTTTATCCCATTGCTTATCTGGCGAGAGAAAGATCCATGCGATTTGCCATGTTTCTTCTTCAATCCCAAAGCCATTCTCAGTGCCCGCGGGAACTGTAATGCATGACCCTGGCTCTAGAAGATAGCGACACGCCCCACTTTCTAACCACCCTTTGCCCCTAACCGTGTATAGCAGCATGTGTTTCTGGGGGTTCTTCCGATGTACCGAAAAGAAATCTCGGCACGACGCCGTCCCACACTGAACGATACCCAATTCTTCGAATGCCAATACATGGCTTTGATCGACAAACTCTTGATGTGTCTTATCTGAGATCTCGTAGCGTTCGTGTTTCTCACTCATTTCACTGGTCGCTCATTAGGTTTGCCCGCAATTAAATCACCACTTTAGTCATTCGATAGTTTTGACAAATAGACAGCTTTTGAAAATAGATAGTTTGGCAAAAGTTTGTGATGAACCTGAACAATACAGCCAAAACAAATGCCGATAAACTTCTCGCATATTAACCACAGGGGAAATGCGATGCGCTCGACATATCGTCATCTAGACAAAGATTTTTGGCAAAAGCTGTTACACATCGGTTTGCCTGTATCGCTGCAAACTATGTTGTTTTCATTACTCGGCGTGGTCGACATTTTTATGGTTAACCAACTGGGTGACTCAGCTACCGCTGCGGTTGGTGTAGGTAACCGCATATTTTTCTTCAACTTGATCATGGTATCCGGGATTAGCGGTGCCGTCAGTGTGCTAGCTTCGCAATATTTCGGTGCGGGAGATTTCAACGGAATTAGACGCACATTAGCGCAATCATGGGCATTGTCTGTCTTTGCCATCATCCCCTTTGTGTTGATTTATACATTGGCTCCTGAATCAGTCGTGTCTGTGGTGGCCTCAGACCCTGATTACGTCCGCTTGGCAACGGATTACCTTTGGATAACAGGAGCCAGCCTTATTGGTACCGCTATAGTTGTGCCGCTAGAAAGTGCACTACGCTCAGTGGGCGAAGCTAAACTACCAACCAAAATCAGTATTTGGGCGATCATCGTCAATGCGATTCTCAATGCATTGCTGATATTCGGTTTATTTGGCTTCCCAGAGCTGGGGGTGGTTGGCGCGGCAATTGGCACCACTGTCTCTCGATTCTTTCAAACAATAGCCCTGCTTGTTATGGCGAAGAGACACTACGCTCAGCTGTTCCCAACACTGATTAATTGGCGAGATGCGATATTGCCGAAGCATAGAAAGAAGTATTTCAAGGTAGCAATTCCGATGTTGGTTCATGATACGGCTTGGGCGGGTGGAATACTGATTTATAACGTTATTGTTGGTCAGATGGGTGTTGGCGAGCTTGCGATAATCTCACTGTTATCGCCAGTAGAAAGCATCTTGATCTCGGCGTTCATGGGGTTTGCAGTCGCGGCTTCGATCATTTTAGGCAACGAGATAGGCGCGAAGAACTATCAACGTGTTGAGAATACTGCTTGGGGGTATGTATTGGTCAGCTGTGGGCTTGCGGCTCTGCTAGCCTTGATGTGCTGGTTTGCTAAACCCGCGATCGAATACATGATCGGCCTTACTCACTTAGAGCTCAAAGACACGGCCGTTAACGTCACCTTAGTTATGGCACTCGGCATGATACTAAGAGTCTTCAATATGGTAGGCATTGGTGGTGTACTGAAAAGCGGTGGAGACATCAACTACAGCATCTTCATCGACCTGTTTGGCCAATGGGCGATTGGTATTCCCCTTGCCTACTTTACTGCGCTGGTGTTGGGTTGGCCGCTAGAATGGGTTTTGATGATTGTACTGCTGGAAGAGCTCGCCAAAATAGTTCTGACCAGTCATAGGATTCAATCTAAGAAATGGATAAACAACCTAATCGACGAGCCTGAGCACATTCCTATTTAAGTAAGCGCCAAACTGACACTGACGTGCAGGCGATAGATTCAAAGAACTCACACCCAAGGGCTGATTTGTAGCATTGCGCTAACGATGAAGCCCTTTTTTCTGTTTCTGTTTCTGTTTCTGTTTCTGTTTCTGTTTACGAGAATACTGAATCAGAACAAATCTTATAAGTCGGTAAATCTATGAATGATTTGGTTTGAGCTACCACGCCAATCTAACATTGGATCCGCTTTATCTTGTTCGAAGCGACCATCAATTAAGGTATCAACGTATTCAAGCACTTGCTTCTGCTTATCATCGAGTTCGTCGAGTTCGTAACCCGTCCACATCCAGATGTCTTTGCCTTCACATTCTGCTTTTACACGCTGAACAAGCTTAAGCACTTCAGACACGTTTGCAGGGTGCAGAGGATCACCACCAGAAAGCGACAAGCCACGACGCTTGATTCGTGGGTCATTGAGATCAGCGATAATGTGGTCTTGCAGTTCTTGAGTAAACAAATGCCCTGAGTCCAACCTTTGCGTCGATTGGTTATAACACCCGCGACACTGATGCACACAACCCGACACAAACAAAGTGCAGCGTGTTCCTGGGCCATTGACAACGTCGATTGGGTGATATTGGTGATAATTCATAAGGCAGTATTGAGAACTCGTGATGGCTTAATGGTTTAACTCGAAAAGTAGCGAGAGTTGAAACAAATGAATTGGTATCGACATAGCGCCGATACCAATCCTATTTCTTGAAACGTAGCTCTTCTAAGTAAGTAAGCTAGCTAATAATCTTAGAGCTTACTAAAGATGCTTCACGCGACGTTTAACTTCTTCTTGCTTACCGAAGTTAAATGGTCGTGCATCTGGGCTACCAAGGTAACCACAAACACGGCGTGTTACCGATACTTTGGTTGAGTCATGGTTGCCACACTTAGGACACGTAAAGCCCTTACTGGTACAGTCAAACTCACCGTTGTAACCACACTCGTAACACTCATCAATCGGTGTATTCGTACCGTAGTAAGGAACGCGTGTATAGCTGTAATCCCAGACGTTTTCTAGCGCTTCGATGTTCTTCTGCATGTTCGGGAATTCGCCGTAACAGATGAAACCACCGCTAGAGATTTCTGGATAAGGCATCTCAAAATCGATCTTGTCGTATGGGTTCACCTTCTTCTGCACATCTAGGTGGAAGCTGTTGGTGTAGTAACCACGGTCTGTTACACCATCAATCACACCAAACTCTTTGGTATCGATGCTGCAGAAACGGCTACATAGGTTTTCACTTGGAGTGCCATATAGGCTGAATGCGTAACCTGTCTCTTTCGTCCAAGATTCCACTTCACGCTTCATGTACTCCACCAGCTCAAGCGCTTTAGCACGCATTTCGCCGTCGTCGTACAAGTGAACGTCTGTGCCGTAAAGCGCAGTCATTGCTTCGTGGATACCAATGTAACCAAGAGAAACAGATGCACGACCATTCTTGAAGATATCTGCAATAGAGTCATCTGCTTTCAAGCGAACGCCACACGCACCTTCCATGTATAGGATTGGAGCAACACGCGCTTTCACGTTTTCTAGACGAGAAATACGAGTTTCTAACGCACGACGAGCCAGCTTCAGTTTTTCATCAAGCAGCTCATAGAACTTAGTCATATCTTGTTTTGCGTTAATCGCAATACGTGGCAAGTTCAAACTAACAACACCTAAGTTGTTACGGCCTTCATGAATCAACTCACCGTTTTCTTCGTAAGTATTCAAGAAGCTACGGCAGCCCATAGGCGTTTTAAACGACCCTGTCACTTCTACTACTTTGTCGTAGTTAAGAATGTCTGGGTACATACGCTTAGACGCACATTCAAGCGCTAATTGCTTGATGTCGTAGTTTGGATCTTGCTTCTGGTGGTTCAAACCATCTTTGATTGCAAACACCAGTTTAGGGAATACCGCTGTTTTGCGGTTCTTACCCAAACCTGCGATGCGGTTTTTCAAGATAGATTGCTGAATAAGTTTTGAACCCCAGCTTTCGCCTAGACCAAAACCAAACGTAACGAATGGTGTTTGACCGTTAGCCGTGTGTAGCGTGTTTACTTCGTACTCCAAAGATTGGAACGCGTCGTAACACTCTTTCTCGGTACGAGAGATAGCAAAAGCTTCTGGGCTATGAATGTCCCACTCTTTCGCTAACGATAAATGCTTCTCGTAGCTCGCCATCACGTAAGGTTCTAGTACCTCGTCGATACGGTTGATTGTTGTACCGCCGTAAATGTGGCTCGCCACTTGCGCGATAATTTGCGCGGTTACCGCTGTCGCTGTAGAAATCGACTTAGGTGTGTCGATTTCCGCGTTACCCATCTTGAAGCCATGCGTTAACATGCCTTTCAAGTCGATAAGCATACAGTTAAACATTGGGAAGAACGGTGCGTAATCTAGATCGTGGTAGTGAATGTCACCACACTCGTGAGCTTGTACGATGTCACGCGGCAAAATGTGAGTTTTTGCATAGTGTTTAGCCACGATACCCGCCAGCAAGTCACGCTGAGTTGGGATAACTTTACCGTCTTTGTTGGCATTCTCATTGATCAGATCAACATTGCTTTCTTCGATCAAACCTTCGATCTCACGAGTTAAAGCGCTTTGCTTCTCACGGGCGATGTCGCGGTCATGACGATATTCAATGTAGGCACGAGCCAGAGACTTGTATGGCCCCTGCATTAGCTCGTTCTCGACCATGGTTTGAATTTCAGAGATATGAACTTCATCGTAGTCTTCGAGCTTCAACTCAACTGCTAATGCCACATTCAGTGCATAAATAGCAATTTCCTTATCGGCTTTGTCTGATGCTGCTTCCACTGCAGCTTGGATGCGATCTCTACTGAATGGAGCTCTTGAGCCATCACGCTTGATTACGATTGATTTCACCACTTCTCCTTACTCTTGAGGTATTCACAGACTTATCCACAAACACACTATATAGAGCGATTTATCGTTTAACTAACACTAGATATTGTGGCGTATTTAACGAGAACCACCAACTTCGAGTATTGATTTGGATCAATAAAACTCTCACGCTGACTAAGATCAATTCAATATTATTACGCTAGTTCTCAAGTCGAAAAGAAACAATGTAACAATAAAAAAACTGCTAAAAAGAGTTGAATTTTTGGTAAGTGTTGTAGGATAACGGCTCAACTATATTGGACGACAAAATTAGGGATATTTGGGATGAAACGACTTCAAAACTGGATAATGTTAGGTTGCTTACTCAGTAGCCAGACATTTGCTGAACCTTTGACCATATCCAGTTGGAATATCGAATGGTTATCAACCAACGAGGCTGTGAATAAGTTTTCTGCCCAACGTGATCAAGCTGATTTCGACAAACTTGAAGAATACTTTCAATCCTTAGATGCGGATGTGGTCGCTTTTCAAGAAGTCGACGACGTAAATGCCATTCAGCGCATCGCTGGCGATCAATACAAGATATTGATGTCTGACCGAGCATTGCCAGAAAACAGTAACCATCAGTTCAAAGAAGTGAACCAATACACAGGGTTCGCCGTTCGTAGAGGAATCACACTCACCGACTACGCTGACTTCCCACTGGAGTCGAGTGCTAACAGCAAGCTTAGGTTTGCCAGTTACATGGTTGTAGAAACGGAAACCAAGCCTATTCACATGTTGTCTGTGCATTTAAAGGCGGGTTGCAGCGGCGCTTACAAGTCGAACCGCGATTGTTCAAGACTCAAAGACCAAGCACAACAACTTAATAAGTGGATCCAGCAGAGAGAAAGAAACGGACAGGATTACGCGATCCTAGGTGATTTCAACCACAACCTATCCTACTCAAGAGATTGGATGTGGAAAGATATGACGCAAAATACCGATGCTCAGTTGGCAACAAGAAAAACTCGAGCAGATTGTAAGGTACGCTCTAACCACAATAACCATCGCACGCATCAGTTCCGTTCTGTCATTGATCATATTGTAGTGAGCAAATCGTTAAATGCTTCTCTTGCTAAGCAAAAGGTCTTTGAAACGCAAGATGTGCTTGATTACAAACTCAGTGACCACTGCCCAGTTTCAACGACTATCAGAAAGATATAAAAAAGAGGTGACTGGCTTTTTTCTGAAAGCGAGTCAACCTCTAGACTTGGTCAGCTCAGAACGAATGACGTCAAAGCCACTTTAATCAACGTTAAGCTTTCTACTAACAGGTTTTATTCGCTCGTCCCGCCAGCCACATTCCCACCAGCATACTTAAGACGAACAGCCAAACCGTTGGGTTGCCGCCACTAAGGCTGGTTACCGCTGGGCCCGGGCAAAAGCCTGCAAGCCCCCAGCCTAAACCAAAGGCAGTTGAACCTAGAATCAGCTTTCTGTCGATTATCGGGTTGTTACGGCTGTCTAAAGGCTCGCCATTGATGGCTTGAGCGCGCTTTTTTATGACTAAGTGATAAAACGGTGCGAAGACCAATAACGCGCCACCCATCACGAATGCCAAGCTGATATCCCAGTCGCCAGTAATGTCTAAAAAGCCAAGTACTTTGTTTGGATCAACCATGCCTGAAATGATCATGCCAGAGCCGAAAAGAAGACCTGCGAGCAAGCCAATAACGATAGCAAACGAAGAGTTTTTCATTACGCCCCCAAACCAATCAGATTCTTAACCAACACAGTTGCCATTGCCACACCCATAAACACACAAGTCGCGACAATTGAACGTTTAGACAAACGCGCCATTCCCACAATGCCATGGCCACTTGTACAGCCATTCGCAACCTTAGTGCCGAAGCCCACCAAAAGGCCAGCTATGATAACCACTGCGAAGTTGATCTCTTCTAACTGAGGAAGTTGATAACCAGTTGGAATCAACAACCAACCGCTGACAACCATTCCGACAACAAAGGCAAGTCGCCAATGTTTCTCGGTTTTCTCAATACGGAAGTCCGAGCTGGATTCAAATCCTGATTCTAAGCTTTTATTCTTTCTAGACGGCAATAAGCGGCTAACGATTCCGCTGATTCCTGCTACTCGTCCGATGCCCAACATCAGAATAATTGCCGACGCGCCTAGCAGCATGCCACCGAAAAACGCATCCCAAGGTATAAAACTAATCACCGACCTCTCCTATCCACAAACTCAAATCTAACTCACCACCATTTAAATTAGAGTTTACTAATAAATATAAATTAGTCAATGCTAATGTGTTTCGGTTTGAAAGTCTAGTGTCTAAAGACAAAAGCCAAAAAACTTCCCCCATGAAAAAGCCCCTAGGCGTTAACCTAAGGGCTTAAGATTTATTCTGTCTTTGGTGGTAAAGAACAGCTATTTGATCTTGTTCTTCTCAGCAATCCACTGCGACATGTACTTAGTGCTTGCCATGCTGTGGTGCTTCAGCATAGAGCCAAAGAAATTATCCAGTCGATGAGACTCAAGCTCAGACTCTAGCGCAATCAATCGCTCGATCAATTTGTCGCCCAGTTGATTCTGTTCGTAGTGCGCTTCAAGAATTGAATGACACTGACTTTGAGCCTTGAGCCACTTCTCTTCATCTTTATAAAGAGCAACAGCTTGTTCAACAAACGCGTCGATATCGTCTGCAACCGCACCCGGCCATTGCAACTCACCTTGCGGCAACATGCCTTCACTACCAATTTCGCTGGTCACGTTTGGAGTTTGAAGCTTCATTGCATCAAGCAACTTACCTTTAATGCCCGCACCAAAACGCAGTGGCGCGACACACACACGTGCTTGCTCCATCACTTCTTGAGCGTCTTTTGCCCAACCTTTGATATGGAAACCGGTTTTAGGGTTGTGTAATGCGGTCGCTTTTGGGGGCGGATACGATCCATAAATATGAAGTTCGGTGTCAGGCAGCTGTTTGCGAATCTTCGGCCAAATCTTTTGTAACTGAAGCACAGCATCCCAGTTAGGCGCATGTCTAAAGTTACCTATCGTCATGAAATGCTTACGTTCTTCAAAGCTTCTCGTGCTTTCAGGCAGCGTATTAAGATCAACCATGAAAGGCAGATGATGAAGCAGTTTGGGGTCGATATTGAACTCAGATTGAAGCAGCTCCATCTCGTAACTTGAAATGATCAACGAAAGATCACAGCGCAGGATCGCGGCAATTTCACGTTTGGCTAAGTCACTGTATAAGTGTGCTTTGGTCAGTTCAGTTTCTTTCTTAACGGCTTCATGGCGGGCGTTACGCAGGAACTGCAAGTCTTCAGTATCCAACAGCTTAAACGCGTTCGGACATACCTTCTCAACGCGCCAACCAAACTGCTCTTCCATCATAAAACGGTCAAACATCACGACATCAGGCTGCAGCTCTTCGATGTACTGATCAAAGCTATCGCAATTCAACTGTATAGATTGACTTGTGATGCCCTCTTCAGAGAGATCAATCATATGCTCGGTTTCTTGAGCGGGTGTTGCAAATTCAACTGACCAACCTTGTCTCTTAAATAGACGTAAAAGAGACATCATGTGGCTGCCAGCCGCCGATGAATTCGGTTCTGGCCAAACGTAGCCAATTGCTAAAACTTTCTTCAAAACACTTCCTAAGAAATAACAAAAGGGACTGTAGAAGTCCCTAATTAAACGTAAATCAATTTATACCGCTGATTATAATTGGTTCTAAGAACTCAGCGATCAGATTCGCTCACCTACATTGCGAGCTATCATAAGCACTTCATCAGCAGAGTACAGGTTTGAAATCGTAGTTTCGACTTCAGCGCCTAATGTCGACTGATAGAGCTTTTGTGCAAAATTATCCGCTCTGGTCGTTACTAGCACATGTTTTAGTGTCGAGTCTTGCTCTGCTAGCTTCTGTTTCACTTGCGGTAAGGAATCAAGAATCAGCTTTTTACCCAATCCTTTACCCTGCGCAGTTGATAGCACGGCAAGTTGCTCTAGTTCTAAAACAGCTTCAGGTCTAAACCCGCTCTTTTGAACCCAAATAATGTAGCCAATAACTTCACCTTCGCTTTCAACAACAAAGCTAAGAAAACGTGGTGAAGCATTTAAGTTACATTGTAACCATTCGCGTGAGTTTTTCTGTCGAATAAAGGCAGATTGATGAACCAAAGCCGCCCCATCGAGGTCGGCTTCAGTCATAAAACGAACTTGAGTCATGCAGCTACTCGCTCTCAGAATTAGGACGCGTTTTACAGTGTAAAATGGCTCTTTCTAGAAGCTCTAACGCCGATTTATCAGCCTCTGGAAGCTTAGCATCCGATTGACTTAGCGGTTCAACGCGGCTGCCCCACTTAATATGGCCAGCACCCCAAGTTAAACCAGCGCCAAATGCTGCAACAAGAATATTTGAATTAGGTTTAACGAAACCCTGCTCTAGCGATTCACACAGTGCAATTGGTACGGTTGCAGCCGATGTGTTGCCGTAGTTTTGGATGTTAACAAATGCTTTCTCGCGCTCAATACCCGCCATATCACACAAAGTTTGAATGATTCGGATGTTCGCTTGATGCGGAATCACAACATCGATGTTGTCGGTTGAGATGCCAGTGCGACTCAATACTGTATGTGCTGCAGCGCCCATGCCTTTTACTGCTCGCTTGAAGATCTCTTTGCCTATGAAATCAAAGTCCCAGTAACCGTTATCAGCAGCAAAGCGGTCCATAGAAGTACCGAATTTTGGTACTGCTAGAATGTCACGGCCCTCTGCGTCACAACCGATTTGAGCTTCTTGTAAACCCACTTGCTCTTCAGTACGCGACAAAACCACAGCGCCAGCGCCGTCACCGAAAAGAACCGCAGTATCACGCTTGGTCCAGTCGATGAAGAATGAAAGACGTTCTGCACCCACAACGATTGCATTGCGGTAGTTGCCCGCTTGAATCAGTCGAGTTGCTGTTTCAACACCGTAGATGAAGCCAGTACACGCTGCGTTAAGGTCGAAAGCCGCTGCACTTTTAATGCCTAAGTTCTGCTGAACCTTAGACGCGGTATTTGGGATAAGAGAATCTGGGCTGCACGTTGCGATGATAACGAGGTCGATGTCTTCAGCCGTTAGACCAGCACACGCCATGGCATGTTTCGCAGCAACAGTCGCTAGCTCAGAGGTATTTACATGACTGATACGACGGTTTTCGATACCAGTTCGAGTTCGAATCCACTCGTCAGACGTATCAATGAAAGTGCTTAGATCATCATTGGACAGCACGGCTGGTGGCAGACACTTTCCCCAGCCAGTAATTTCGGCGTAAAATTTTGTCATCATTTACCTGTTTATTGTTTGTTTTTATTTAAGTATCGTATTCTTGTTTTAAACAGTATAAGCGCTCTGTGCGTGATTCGTAAATCGCGTTAGCCACGGAGTTGCAATAAAAAGAGAAAGTTATGTCTACATTCAACACACGCTGCCCTTCATGTAATGGCGTAAACCGAGTTCCTTCAGAAAGAATTTCAGAAAGCCCAACTTGTGGTAAGTGCAAAACAGCACTGCTCGATGGCGCTCCTATCGAGGGAACGTCACTTAATTTCCAATCTATCTTGAACAGTTCACAACCTGTAGTTGTCGATTTCTGGGCAACATGGTGTAACCCATGTGTGGGCTTCGCACCCGTGTTCAGCGACGTTGCAAAGGAACGCTCTGGAGATGTTCGATTCGTTAAGATTGATACTGAAGCTCAGCAGCAGCTCGCAGCAATGTATCAAATCAGAAGCATTCCGACCGTGATGGTGTTTAAAGACGGTAAACGTGTCGATACGATTAACGGTGCACTGCCAAAAGGTCAATTTGATCAGTGGCTTAATCAAGCACTAACTAAGTAACACTATTAGTTAAACTATTGATCTAGCCTTACTTAATTCTAAGTAAGCATACAAAAATAGGTTAGAGAGTCTTATTAAAGAAAGACTTTCTAACCTACTGTTTTATTTATGGTTATCACTTAACTTCTTGAATTAGACCACAGCTTCGCCTTTCGCTTGAATGTCAGCTTCTTGCTTGTATAACCCGTATTCCTGTTTGATCTGGTCTGCAACTTTCTCAGCAATCATAATGGTAGGTGCATTGGTGTTTGCCCCAATCAGTGTCGGCATCACAGAAGCATCAATGACTCTCAAATTATCCAATCCATAAACTTTGAGATCTTTATCCACCACAGCTAAAGAATCACTGTTAGGTCCCATTTTACAGGTCCCGACCGGGTGATACTGGGTGTCTGCACGATTGCGAATATCTTGCTCGATAGCCTTGTTATCACAGGCGTCCACAGGGTAAAAAGCATTGCCACGGATATCATCAAACGCGGAACTCTCTAACATTTGATACTGCTTCTTCCAGCCCTTAATCATTATCTCCATATCTTCAGGATGACTGAAAAACGCAGGATCGATCTTAGGCGGATCATAGGGATCATTACTATTGAGCGTTACGGTGCCGTGGCTCTTCGGTCGCAATAAGGTGACATGAGAGGTAAAGCCATGACTAGTATGGATTTTTCTTGCATGGTCATCGACAACAGCGACCACAAATACAAACTCTAAATCCGGTACAGCGATACGATCTTCGGAGCAGAGAAAGCCTATCCCCTCTGCAAAATTGCTGCTCATCTTACCGCGGCGTTCTTTGTGCCATAGCGGTAAGGCTTTGGTCATTTCAGAGGCCATTTGCAGCGAGATGCCGAAGGTTTCACGCTTTTCACTGCATTTGTACGAGTGCACTAAGTCGATATGGTCTTGAAGGTTCTTTCCCACTCCAGGTAATTCATGAACTTGTTTGATGCCATGCGTCTCTAGTTCAGTTTGAGCACCGACACCAGACAGTAATAGCAATTGGGGCGAACCAAACGCGCCAGCGGATAGAATCACTTCCTTGTTACATCGAATCTGATAACGTTTGCCGCTCGATCCGTATTCGACGCCAACCGCCTTCTTGTCTTCAAACAATACCTTATGGGTGGTTGCTTTAGTCACGACCGTAAGATTTGGACGCGAAAGGTTTGGCGTTAAGTAAGCCTTGGCAGCACTGCATCGTTCGCCATTCAACTGTGTTACCTGCGTCGGCATCGCCCCAAACTGAGCAGCACCGTTAATATCTTCATTGCGAGGCACACCTATCGATTCACAGGCTGTTAAGTAGCGTTCCAACATAGGGCTTGGCGATCTAAGGTTTGCCACATTTAGAGGCCCACCTTGGCCATGAAACTCATCTTGATGAACTTCGTTGTTTTCTGCTTTCTTAAAGTAAGGCAGACACGAATCATAGTTCCAACCTGTGTTACCCAAGCTTTCCCATGTATCGTAGTCGTAGCGGTGCCCACGTGCGTACATCATGGCATTGATAGAGCTAGAGCCGCCAAGTGTCTTACCTCTTGGTTGGTAGCCTTTACGACCGTTCAAACCCGGCTGTTCAACCGTTTCGAATGCCCAATTGTTGAGTTTAGTTGGCATCATCGCGACCACGCCAACAGGTGTATGAATGAATGGGCTCGTGTCTTTACCACCCGCTTCTAACAAGCAAACCGACACATTAGGATCTTCCGACAGCCTCGAAGCCATGACACAACCCGCAGAACCACCGCCAACAATAATAAAATCATAACTATCCATTTGCCATCTCCGCTATTTCTAGTGGGTGTAACTCGCGCTTCAAGATTTTTCCGGTTGCTGTCATGGGTAAGGCTTTACGAATGAATACCTTACGCGGGTATTTGTAGTCGGCGAGTTGCTCACGACACCATGCTATCAAGGCGGCACTATCACATTGCGTATGTTCGTGAAGCACCACATGCGCGTGGATCTCCTCGCCTAAATGATCATGATGCTCACCTACCACCGCAACCATTTCAACATCGGGATGACACATCAAGACTTCTTCAACCTCACGTGGATAAACGTTGTAACCGCCACGAATAATCATGTCTTTCACACGGTCAACAATGAACAAATTACCGTGCTCATCGACGCGTCCGATATCTCCCGTTAAGAACCAACCATCACGAATGGATTCAGCTGTCGCCTCTGGCCTTTGATAATAGCCTTTCATGACACTTGGGCTTTTAATGCAGACTTCGCCCAGTTCACCCATGGCGACAGAGTTGCCTTGTATATCAGTAATCTTGATGAGGTGGCCACATAAAGGCTGACCGACACTACCCGATAAGCGATCGCCATCAATATGGTTAAAAGTCGCAACCGGAGCTGTTTCAGATAGCCCGTATCCTTCAAGTACCGGTAACTCAAAACGAGACTCAAACTGTCGTATGACCTCAAGCGGCATAGAAGCACCGCCAGAAACACCCAATCTCAAGCTGTGTTTTACCTGTTCAGAGCGTTTGCTTGTTTTTTCTGAAGTATCAGCAGACTCTTCTCCCGCCTTTAATAGCGCGATATACATAGTAGGAACGCCAGCAAAGACACTGACTTTATGGCTAATGATCTGTTCAATAACCAATGACGGTTCAAAACGAGGAATCAACACCATGGTTGAACCCGTCAATACACTCGCGTTCATCATCACTGTCTGGCCGAAACTGTGGAACAAAGGAAGCGTAGCCATCGTCGTATCGCTGTATTCCAATCTCATTAGATATTGTGACGACATCGCATTGGTCTGCATGTTGGTGTGGGAAAGCTCAGCTCCTTTGGGTTGACCCGTCGTGCCAGAGGTATAAAGGATCACAGCGGTATCATCACCATGGCAAGCCAGAGATTCAAACGGAGTAAAAGGTTGTGCCAACCAATCAGCTATTGATTCATGCTGCTCATTACTTTCTAAAGTAGTGTCTGCACTTGTTGGAATAGGCATCTCGACAAAGTGTTCACAGTGGTTTGCCTGCTCAAAACCTTGTAAACCATAGCGACCAATTGGAAGCTCTTCACTGCCTTCAAAACATAAATAGGCTTTCGCGTCAGAGTCATTAAGGTGATAAGCGATCTCTCTGGCCTTAAATAGCACGTTCAAAGGCACGACTACACAGCCCGCTTTTAGAATCCCGTAATAGGCTATCGGAAAGTAAGTCACGTTCGGGCATGACAATGCGACCTTATCTCCCTTCTGCAACCCAAGTCTCTTCAAGTTAGCAGCCACATTTCCAGAAAGTTGTTCTAACTGAGAAAAACTGATTTCATCTGATCCCATACGCAGAGCGGCTTTAGTTGGAAAAAGCGAAGCGCTACGCTCCAAATTAACAGCAAGATTGTGCATCCATGATCTCCTTATGCGGCTTAGACCTGTTTGAGACGGTCACCGTAGACGTTCTAATCGTTGTAATAAGTGTCTTTCTTGTCATCACGAGCCTGCACATTGGTGTGTCATGTAGATAAGAGTCGTTATTGAGCAAAATGTTGGTGACGCTCCAATGTGCAACCCAACAAATTACAACATTTTGATAACATTCCGAACAGGTTTCAAAAAGACAAAAACCGATGATATTCGGACATGACCTGCGCAAGCCCAATAAAACCTTGCACACATAAACCAAAATTTGGAACAAGCTTGCGAAAGTGAGAACAAGCAACAGGCACAAATGTTAAAAGTTCGGTTAAGATACCGATATTCAACAAGAGGCAACTTATGGAATACACCGCAGTTTACGAACCCGATATGCAAGCATTCGGCATTCTGGATCTTCAGTTGCTGCATCGTTATTTGTCGCCTGTTCTCAGTATCGAGGAGTTGCTCGAAGGCAGTAACATCGATGCACTCCAACTCAACACGCCCGATACGCACATCACTTTGGCGCAAAAGCTTGCTGTGTTCAGTAATGCGTTAGCGAATTCCAACGAAGACGGTTTGGGGCTTAAAGTCGGCCAACAAGCGAGGTTCAGCGACTTCGGCGTGCTCGGTTATGCGGTGTTTAGCAGCGAGACACTACTCGATGCCTTTTTAATCGGGTTCAAGTACCTGCAACTTGCTGGCCCTGTCCTCAGGAAAACCATGTCTGTAGAAGACAACATTGGTTACTTTCGCGCAGAGCAACTGATCGAACTCGATTCTTTACTGCCCTTTTGTTGTGAATACTGGTTTGCGGCGATACACAGTTTATGTGAAGAAGTTTTGCAACAGCCCTTTCCCTCTCAAGTGATCCGCTTCCCTTACCCAAAACCTGAATACGGCGATCTATACACAGAGATTTTCCGCTGCCCGGTTGAATTCAATAGTGACCGTCTTGAATGGGAGTTCGACGCAACCACCTTGTATTCGTCTCTTCCTACCGCCAACCCCATCACTTTACAGATGTGTTTAAAATCGTGTGATGACATGTTGGCAAAAGTAAGTGCTCCGACTAGCCTCAAAGAGAAAGTCTCTCAGATGCTGATAGAAAGGCCAGGATGTTACCCATCGATAGAATCCATTTCTTCAGAACTGGGCATGTCTTCTCGAACACTGCGTCGTCACCTGAAAGCAGCGGATACGAGCTATCAGAAGATACTGGATCATGTGCGTTTTCACCTTTCCCGGCACTACCTTTCTTCAACTCGAATGAGTATTGAAGAGATATCTGAACGCGTTGGTTTTTCTGATAGCGCTAACTTTCGTCATGCCTTTCGTAAGTGGAGTGGTAACTCTCCACGCCAATACCGTAAAGAAACGGCCTAACACTTAAACTCCCATTCAATCCAAATCAGAAACAGACAATCACGCTGCAATCTTTTTCTAATTTAAACCACTAATGAACAACGGCTTAACGACTTTTTGACCGCATAAAATCTCGCCAAATCGTAAAATATCGCAACCGTATTTTAGTTTAGTTGGTCGATAAATTTCTTTTATCTTAACGACCATTTTTATTCGTTTTACCCAATTCAGTTTCTCCCCCATAGTCGCGGAAAATTCATCGTTTCTTTTACTATCAGAGGCTCCTGCATTGGACAACATCCAACCAACAACTCGCATAACGGTTCCTGTTATTGCATTGTCTTTTTACGCGATCGCTTCAGGCTACTTAATGAGTTCATTACCATTAATGCTGTCTGAGTATGGCTTAGACAAAGATCTATCGAGTTGGTTGGCGAGTGCATTCTATGCAGGTCTACTGGCTGGTACATTATTGATTGAACGTGCCATTGCGCGTGTTGGTCACAAAGACGCTTTCGTTATCGCATTGAGTGTGTTCATCGCAACGATCCTTGTATTGCCATTAATCCCACATCAAGCAGTATGGCTATTAGCTCGCTTTGTGGCTGGTGTAGCGGTTGCAGGTATCTTCGTGATTGTAGAGTCTTGGCTAATGAGCGGTGACGAGTCACAACGCGCAAAACGTCTCGCTATCTACATGTGTTCACTGTACGGCGGGTCTGCAGTTGGTCAGCTTGGTATCGGTTACCTAGGTATTACTGGTGGTGTACCTTTCATCGCAATGTTCACTCTTCTGTTTGGTGCGATCATTGTGTTGATGTACGGACAAGCAACACCACCACAGATCCACGATGCGCAATCTTTGTCTTTAAAGCAGATCAGCAAATTAAGCCACAGCGCGCTAATTGGCTGCATTGTGTCTGGATTAACGCTAGGTGCGATTTACGGCTTGATGCCAGTTGAACTTGCTCAACGTAACATTGTACACGAAGACATTGGTGGTTTGATGGCTTTGGTTATCATGGGTGGCATGGCTGTACAGCCGATGGTGACTTGGTTATCTCACCACGTAGGACAAGTGCTATTAATGGCTTTGTTCTGCCTGCTAGGGGTTGCAAGCATTGGTGTGCTGACGATCAATCACGATTTCTACGTACTAGGCATGAGCTTGTTCGTATTAGGCATGGCGACATTTGCGCTATACCCAATCGCGATTAACTTGGGTTGCCGTAACCTTGACCCAAGTTACTTGGTGTCAGTGACTCAAATTATGCTACTTTGCTACAGCATCGGTTCTGTTGCGGGACCAATCGTTGCAGACAGCTTCATGGATTCACAAGCAGGATTGTTCACATACCTGTTTGCGTCTCTACTTGCTACAACGATCTACATGTTGATTGCTAGCTTAAAGCGCTCTCACCTACAGATTGCAGGCGAGTAAGCTTCAATAGACAGACACCAGATACGTGTCATTAGGGCTCCGAGTTAAGATTTTATGTCTAAACGAAGGGCCCTTTTTGTTTATGTCGTCTGGAGGAAAGAACGACAATAAACATCAACGATCAGAAGATAAAATCTATTACCTCTGAACGTTAAGGTTGAAATACATAACCTTCACCAGTAATGGTAATGATTAGTCCATCTCCGAATAATGATCTTATTTCAGATATAGCCACAATCACCGAAGAGTTAGTTACTTTTTCACTTTCCCAGCCAATCTTCTTTAACTGACCAACACTGAACAATTCACCTCGATGTCGATTCATAAATAAAATGATCTTTCGGTACGCCAAAGGCATGGTAGCCAGTACGTAGCCATTCTCTACATTGCGAATAAGTTTGGTGTTGAGTTCAACAATTTTTCCGTTTAATTCAAGTATTACGTTATTTTCAGAGTGGTTCGTTTCTATTACAGGATAAGAGTCCATTTTTGTATCATTCCCTTACTATATAGCCAGCGACAAAGTCAGATTCAGTCGTATTTATATAACGTCGCTTATAACTGGACGTTTTAGATTTGACGATAATCAATGGAATTCGTACGGTAAAGAGATTAAATTTTTATTATTAAGATATTAACAGGATATAAATAGAGGATTATTTAGTCCGCCATAACATACCCTTCGTTGGAAACAGTTTGAATACAACGGCAGTCAAGAACTCTTCTGATCTCGTAAATAGCCACCAATACAGACGCACATGTCACCGCTTTACCAGCCCAACCTACACGCTTCAAAATTTGCTTACTGACTACTTGGCCTTTGTTCTGGTGAAGATAAAAAAGTACTTTACGGTGAGGCCCTGAAAGCGTTCCTACAATCGAACCGCAGCTATGCTTGCGTACGATTTTAGTGCCTGATTGAAACTCTTTGTTGTTTAAAATGAGCTTTGAAGGGAGATTTAAATCATCCGTCTCACTGATATCTTGTTGCATTAATTCCTCATGTTGCATAAGCAGTCGTCTTCCGAGATATTTCCAATACTATCGAATAGAGCAAAAATACTAAATTGATAGATAGCTCAATACAGTAATATTACTGAAAAGTTTGATCTTGCGTAATTGATCGAGGAAACATGCAAGGCTAACCAGGAAGTCGATGGCTCTTTCGATATTGACTGGGTGACAAACCGAAATGCTTTTTGAAACGATGCGAAAAGTTATAAGGATCTTTGTAGCCCAAGCGATTAGCAATCATAGAGACTGACCAATCTTGATATTTCAGCAAGCTGGTGGCTTTATCCATGCGTAATTGAATCAATTTACTGCGTGGTGAGAGGTTGAATAACGTCTTGGTGACTCGATTGAGTTGTTCTTCACTGATGAACACTCTTTCAGCCATCCCTGCCACTGTCCATGGCTGATGCAGACTACTTTCAATTTCGTTATAGAGCGCTTGAACACGTGCAGTGGTGCTGGTCGACTTAGGCTCAAACCCTGTTAATGTTCGGATAATTTCGCTCAAGAGTAACTTCCGGTAACTGGCTCTACCGCCTATCTCAAAGTAAACCAAGTTCATTAATGACCAGATCTGCTCACACTCTCCAAAAGGCACAATCCCCAGTCCTAAACTTGCTATGTGCTGCCATTGCTTAGTGTCAGGCGTCAACATCCACGCCATTTTCCAATAATTATATTGAGGATCGAGTTCAAAACGAAATGGGGTTTCAGCAGGAAGCACCACGAGTGTATAAGGTGTAATCGCTTGGACCGATGTTGCGGTTGTTAGAATGCCGCCACCTTCCATAGTGAAAATCAACGTATGAACATTAACGGATTCGCGCTCAACCCAATAACCATCATATAGCTTCGCCATGCCGCCCATATAGACACCAAAGCTTTTCATCTCTGGAATATCTTCAACGGTCAAAAAACGTTCTTTGCACTGTTCGGCGAGAAAAACATCATCATGCCAAGTTGATTTTGGTCTCATTGAATCCATGACGGATTCGCACAGGTTTTGTTGTTTTTTAAACATGTTGTTACTTCGCTCAAATCACTATAGTTCTGCCATAAATCGGAGAGCTTATGACAACTAACATCAACCCTAACTCATCTATGAATAACAAGCCAGAGAGCATCTTACCTCGTATCGTTAAACTTGGTTTGCCTGTTGCTTTGCAAAGTGCGCTTGTCGCTATTCTTGCCCTTGCTGACGTACTAATGGTCAGTGATTATGGTATGGAAGCAGCTGCGGCTGTGGGAATTGCATCAAAATGGCACTTCGTTGCTATTATGATTATGGCAGGGTTGGCCTCAGCAAACGGAACATTAGTCGCTCAATACTGGGGAAAGAACGACCGAAAAAGCGCGCGAACGGTATCATCTATCGCGATGGTGTTTGGCTTAAAAGTTCTGTTGCCTGTTACTGCAATCATCACTCTTGGTTCTCAGTTTTTAATGATGTTGCAAACCAGCGATCAAACCGTGATTGAACTTGGCGCGACTTACCTATGGTATGGCTTCCCTGTTCTACTGCTGACTCACATTGTTGTCGTAGTAGAAGCAAGTATGCGCTCTTCAGGTGACACCGTAACCCCGCTACTATTGGGCGCGATGACCATTGCACTCAACATTGCGCTTAACTTCGTTCTAATCAAAGGTGCCTTTGGTATTCCCGCTATGGGCGTAGCAGGTGCAGCATTGGCGACGACACTCGCTCGCGCAATTCAAGTCGGCTTGATGTATGGCTACATGCGCATGCGTAAACACTGGTTGTTAACCACGCCTAGCTCACCACACCGTCCATCATTGTGGCTATCTTACCGTCGTATCGCTTTGCCACTAACGATGAATGCCGTGTTATGGGCAATGGGTACTATGGCGTACCAAATGATCTTCGGCCACATGGGCACAACCGAACTTGCCGTGTTCTCTATGCTCGCGCCGTTTGAATCGCTCTGTTACTCGATTTTCTTTGGTATTTCGGTAGCGTGTTCAGTGCTGCTTGGTCATTCATTAGGCCGTGATGAATTTGATGACGCAATGAGTATGGGGCTGACCTTCATTAAAGCCGTCGTTGGATTTGGCGCAGTTGTTGGATTGCTACTGTTTATGGGCAAAGAGCATGTTCTAACATGGCTGAATCTTTCTACAGATGGACTTTACCCACTCGCTTCACCTGCAATGAGCATTATGTGTTTTGCTGTGGTGATTCGTATGCTGAACATGGTGATCATCAACGGTATCATTCGCGCTGGTGGCGATAATGCTTTCTGCCTGCGTATGGACTTCATCGCGATGTGGATGGTGGGTATTCCAGTATGTGTTTACGGCGCGTTTGTCGCTGGATGGGATTTCAAATACATCTATGGTTTGATGTTGGTAGAAGAAGTGGTGAAACTGGCAATTTGTTCTCATCGCTACCTAAGCCGACGCTGGATCAACAACCTCACAGTGACCTACGACGAGCCTCAAGCGGCATAAGCTATTTGGCTACTTGGCTACTTGGCTACTTGGCTAGATTCAAGCTGAGATAGAAGCGTATCTATATCAAAAAGGTCTGAGCAATCAGACCTTTTTAGTTTCTTCAGCAACCACTTTAAAACGCCAGTTACTTCTTATTCATTCGGATATGGCGGTTCGACACATTCGGCAGCGGCTTCTCAGGCACTTTTCGCTTTTCATGTATCAAATGTCTGATCGCTAAAATCGGATGCTTGAGTAACATTCTTGGCCCAGCATAGCGCATGACTAAACGCATCTGCTCTTTCGGATCGGGCTTATAGCAATGGATCGGACACTTATTGCAGGTCGGTTTGGCTTCACCATAAGGGCAACGGTCAAGTCGTGTTTCGGCATAGCGTAACAGTTGATCACACTCTTCACATAACGCGCCATTCTGACGCACTGCACCGTGGTGATCTTTACAGTAGATGTGCACCATAGCTATAACGGTTTTGTACTCCGTTGCGAGTTCGCCTTGTAGAATGTTGTTATGTTGAAACATGATTAATTGCCCAGAGATAAACCGTACAGGTTGAGATTGACGCTTTCACTTAATACGTCTTCGATTCGCTCAAACACAAAACCCAACTTAGTTAGCAGTGCGATACTTCGAATGTTATCAGAGGTGGTGATGGCAACTAAATGATCGATATCAGCATTCTGCTTAGCTTGTTCAATTATTGCTTGTGCCGCTTCTTGAGCAAAACCTTGCCCATACACCTCTGGAACAAAGCCATAGCCAATATCATGAGAATCTAAGGTATCTCTTTTAATTAACCCGCAAATACCAATTGGGGTTAATGAGCCCTTCATTTCGACCATCAATAGGCAAACACCCTTCTCTTCATGCATCTTAAGAATGTTGTTTTTGATGTATTCAACGGCCTTGTCAGTGTCGTTGATTTCTTTGTCTCCAATGTAACGCAGGAAATCTTCTGAGCTGTATAATCGCTGAATAAACGCCGCATCTTGAGGCGTGATCATTCTTAATCGTAAACGTTCGGTCTCGACGGCCTGCATAGTGATATTTTCCTTGCTGAATACCATGTAAATATTGAGTTCTAGAGCTAAAATGATTATCCTCCACCGCCTAAACTAAATACAAGGCTATGCAGCAATGAACCGTAAGAAAAAAATCAATCAAATTCTAAAAAAGAAGCAGAAACAGGCGAATTCTAAACTGCATAGTAGCAACAAGCCTCGCTACATTTCTAAAGCTGACCGTGCAAAAATGGAAGCTGAAGAACAGGCTAAAGCCGCTCAAGAGCAAGCTGAAGGCACAGTTGAAGCGACTGTTGAAGCCGAAGAGACAAAAGCTGCAGAGTAAGTTGTAAACTCGCAGTTCTCTTGTCTGATACTCTCCCAGAGCCAACAGACAAGAACAAAAAAAGCAGCCTCTAATTAGGCTGCTTTTTTGATCTTACCATTTTTAATCGCGCTGATTAGCTTTTAAAAGGCCGAACTTCCCAGCGTGCAAACGGCGCTTTTGCATTAATCCCCACTCGTCCCCAACGGTCAACTGAATCAACTACTAAGATACGCTCGTTGGGTACTAGAGACTTAATTAAGTTAGTTGGCTTTTTCGCTGTGACTAACCAGAGTGCATCGTCTTCTGAAAACATCGCTTTGAGTTTGGCTTTGTCTTGCTCTGTCCATTCAAGTTCCGCTTTGAACATACGTTCTTCAACAAACAGTTGAGTACCTGAAGCGAAATCTTCCAAGCTTTCTGAAAGCAACAAGACTGAATCTACGTCGTTATCCAATAACACCGCTTGTTGTTTGTTAATCAGCTCACGCACATCAAGCATTACACGCTGTAGGTTGCTATCAATGGTCTCTGCTTGCGCTGGCCACAATAACTTAAAGTCGTCAGCAACAATCGCTGCCATGCGCGTCAAGTTGGTTGGGTTTAACCATGCGTATTTAGACACATCGCCATTTGATAACGTCAGCGCAGCAACACCTTGCGCGCGCGGTGTGATCGCTTGAGCAGCATCTACCTCAACCAAACGGATATTACCCTGTCTTGCGTAAACAAAAGTTGGGTCAGCTTGCCAGATTGATGACAACGTTAATGCTACGGTCGCCTTTTTACCGGATTGAAGCACTTTGCTTGCGCCCTTTGTACCAAACCAATTTGGCAGACGATCAATGCCGTAGCGTTTTGGTGGCAGATATTCGGTGGTAATGTCAGTGCCTTTGGTTAGCTCTGTCGCCAAGGCATAAGTCACAGGCGTGCTGGTGAGGATATCCTCGGCATTAGCACTGATAGGCACCATTGAGCCAGCCACCAATAAGCTAGTTAACGCGCCTACTTGAGTCGTTGCCTTCACTGAACTTGAGATTCGATTCATTAAAGAGGTCATGATTATGCCTTTCTTACAATTTGGTATAGCGTTGCCGCTAGGAAAAATGTCGCAGAAACGATGATGATTGAAGCGCCCGAAGGTACTGGCAGTTTCAACTCCATAGGTAAGACGGTTCCAACTAAACACGCGACCGTTGCCAGTAATGCCGACAACAATACAAAGCTGCCCATGCGCTTAGTTAGTAATCGAGCTGTCGCACCGGGAATCAGCAATAATGCGCCAACCAGAACAGCACCTACGATCTTCACCGCTGCAATCGTCACTAAGGTGATCATCATGACAAACAAGTAGTCATAGAAACTGGTGTTATAACCACGAACCTTGGCAATATCAGGGCTGATACAGGTCAAAAGAATACGATTGAACGTCGGTATCAAGAGCAAAATAATGATCGCGCAGCTGCCTGCGAGAATTGCTAAGTCTTGGTCTGTTACCGTCAAAATAGAACCAAACAGTACGTTCTCAAGCATGTGGATGTTGATCTTGCGCGCTACGTACATCAGCAATGCCGCACCCACCGCTAACGCTAGCGCAAGGAAAACACCAACTAAGGTATCGTATGGCACATTGGTTCTATTTCTTACAAAATGAAGAAGCAACGCGAAGATCATACAGAAGCTAAACAGACCAATAATTGGGTTTTCTGGTGGCTCACCAAGCAACACACCAATGGCGATGCCGGTTAATGCCGCGTGGCCTACCGCTTCAGAGAAGAACGCCAGACGCTTAGCAATCACCAAAGTACCAAGGCCGCCTAATAACGGGCCCAGTAACAACGCGGCAACCAGTGCATTCACCATGAAGGCATACATGAAGCTGTCTGATAACCAACCCGCTTCGACTCCACTTATGGCAAGTTGTCGTAACCAATCCATTACGCAACCTCCTTCGGTTTGTTCATCGCTGCACCACTGCTGTAATGTTGGAACAAGCTTTCAATCTTACTTGGATGTAACACCTGTTCATGTGGACCACTATCCACCAAGAATCGATTCACGACATGTACATTGGCTTCAAGGCGACGAACTGCGGTTACATCGTGATGAACCGCAAGAATCGTGCGACCTTCATTAACACATTCACGAATCAGCGATTCAAGATAACGAACGCCCTGTTCATCCATACCGGTCGTTGGTTCATCCAACACCAGTAGGCTTGGGTTATCCAATAACGCTTGAGCAAACAACACACGTTGCTGCTCACCACCCGACAACTGTCCCATTCGGCGATCGCTACGTGTCGCCATACCCACACGATCCAATTGCGCGAGTGCGAGATCCAACTGCTTAGACTTACGACGCCAAAATAGCGGGATTCGAGTTTGGTTAAGCAGTACGAAATCCATTACCGTCAGGGGTAAGCTCGATTCGAAAGTCGCTTTTTGTGGAACGTAACCAATACTCGGCTTTTCTGGCCAATGAATATTGATTTGCCCAGAGAAAGGCGTAAGGCCTAGAACAGAGCGCAGCAGAGAAGTTTTACCACCGCCGTTTGGCCCCATGATTACATGGCACTCACCCGCTTTAAGTTCTAGTGAGATATCATCAAGAATGACGTTGTTGTCGTATTGCAGACCAAGTTGATTGATTGAAATCGATGGACCTAACATTATGCGTTCCCGCTTTTAGCTTGATTCGCCGCTGCAAATTTCATTGCTTCGATCAGCGTTTCTAGGTTTTTCTTCATCTCAACTTCAACTTTGTCGTCTTCATATTCGCCATGCGTCATGTGAGAGAAACGGTAAAGCTGAACACCCGTTTCCGCTTCAATCGTGTCAACAAAACGGTTTGGCATGTTTAGCTCGTAGAACAACACATCAATGCCCGATGCGCGGATCTTTTCGATCGTCTCTTGCAGCTGGCTCGCACTTGGTTCAACACCGTGTGCAGGCTCAATCACCGCCGCAACATCCACACCAAACTCTTGAAGGATGTAGCCATACGCATTGTGCGTGGTCGCCACCTTCATACCTGAAGTATCTAACTCACCTAATGACAACATCGCATCGCGCTTCATAAAGCGAAATTGCTTTGCGTATTTACGTGCATTCTTACGATAAAAAGCCGCGTTGTCTGGGTCGAGCTTAGATACTTCACTCGCGATGGTGTAAACCTTTTGAATTGTTGTCGAGAGTCCAACAAACGTGTGCGGATTCACCGCGCCTTGACCCACAGACTGGCCTAATGCTGGAAGTAAAGGCACTTCTTTGTTCGCTTCAATCACGACTAAGTCATCACGTTGCGCGGCTGAGATTACTTTTAGTGCGAAGTCGTCATGGCCAATACCGTTTACCACGATGGCGTCCATCTGGCTCAATCGCTTCAAGTCGTTCGGTTGTGGCAAGTAATTATGCGGATTAAAGCCAGCATCAACCAAAGGAAGGATGTTCACTTTGTCACCCACCACGGCTTTTACGTAGCTGTAGTAAGGCTGAAGGGTTATGCCAATCGTCAGCTTATCGCTGTCGACCTTGTATTCTTTTGCCAATGCATTGGGTGTCATTAACACCGCCAATAACGACATCAATAGAGTCATAATTCGCATAGTAAATCTCTTATAATTAGTGAGCATTTTTGTAAGCCGGATTGTTTAATGAGAAGAAGCGTCATGCTGGTCAACTTCTGATTCATTGACGACCATTTTCCAGCCAGCAGATTCAAGTGTGTTCTCATCAAAATTAGTCGGTTGACTTGCTACGCCACCCAGGTAAATCCAGATTTCAGGAGAGACACTGTTGGCGTTCAAAATAAAGGAGTCAGCGAAGCCATGATCGGTTGGCGTAGCTTGTTCACTTGGTGCAGTATCTTCACTTGGTGTAGAAAAGTAATAACCACGCTCGTCCAATAACCAAGTATGAGAACCTTTGCGCTTCCAACTCTGGTCTTCTACAAATGGCGCGACCCATTCTTCTTTAAGTGACGCAACACTTGGCCATTCGCCGTCTGAGTCCATACGTAGGTCACGAATCTCTTCATGCGCTAAACGTAGCTCTGATAACATCGCCAAGTTTTCTTGCTCGACATCGGTCACTAAGATTTGATGATCAAGTACCGCTTCGATATGCGATTCTGCTTGGTGAAATGGGATAGCAACCGTGGCAAAGCTCAGAATGAACACAATGATCAGCCCTACCCATTTGCCTTCTCTGCCGCCCGTATCGGCACGTACGCCTTGAATCATCATTTTTCGCTGATCTCAACAACGTCTACTTCAACAGGAAACTCGTGGCCTGAATCAAACACAAGGTAGAACTCAGTGTCAGGGTTTGGAAACTCAACAATAGAGCGCTTATCCGTCATCTCTTTTGCAATCAAGTTATCTTCGTAGTCATACATCTCAACCGCGTAATCAATCGCTTTACTACCGTCTGAATAGCCCGCTTCGCAAGCCACAGTTTTGCCTTCAAACCAGCAGCTCATCAATGGAAAGTGTGCTTGCGCAGGTAATGCAGCGAAACCAAGTCCCAGAGCCAAGCATGGAGTGATTATCGATTTTAGTTTTGTTTTTATTGTCATGGTTCGTACCCTAGCCACAGTGCAAATTCTCAGTAGTAAACTCAGCGATAAAGGGCTCAAATGAGCCCTTAAGTTTTTTGGTTGCTTAATCAGGGAGCTAGCCCCGACATCACAGATTATTGAAGCAGTGCTTCGAACGTTAGGTGAACGTTCGCGCTTGCTTTGTCTGCCAGTGGGTTGTCAATCAACTCACCTTTGTAGTTCGCTTTCATTACGTAACGACCCGCTACATCTGGAGTGAACGTGATTTCGCCGTTCTCGTCGCTCACTACATCAATCTGTTCTTGGTGGTTGCGGTAAAGCGTGCCTTCACGAGTGATCTCAGCTTTCACGTCTTTTTGAATTTCACCGTTGTAGAAGAATTGGAACGTGACTGGTTCGCCTTCAACGATGTCTGAAGGGTGTGTCACAGGCTTCATTTCTAGAAGCTTCCCTTCGATTTTGAATACTGAATCCGTTGGCTTACCTACTGTGATGTAGCTTTCAGCGCGAGTGAAGCTGATTTGTGTTACCACGTCACGTGACTTTTCAGGCAGAACAGAGTCACGTTCCGCTTTATTTGCTTTGATCCATTTCACAGTGTCACGACGGCCCGCTTTGTACTGTGTGTAGTAAGATGGCTGGTTGTTAATCGCAACTTTGTGTGTGCCTTCTTCTTCAAAGTAAAAATCGAAGATTGAGCGACGTTTGCCGCGAACAACAAAGTTAGGACGCTCGCTACGGCCATCAGGCATGATGACATGTGCATTTTCGCTGCCTGCAGGCTTATCAAAAACAAACGTACCGTGAGACGCAGTCACGTCGAACGTTAGCCAATCACCACCTTCTTTCGATACGGTAAAGTGTGATGGCAAAATCCAGCGTGGGTGAGCTTGTGCTGTTGTAGTAGCCGCTAGGCCTAACGCCATAACACCCGCTAGAGCAAGTGCCTTCATTTTTGTCTGTTTCATCATGTTCATTCCATTATTTATAATTTTTAGCCGTGTCGCTCAATCTGAGCCTACGATGACTATTATCGATTCTGTTCTGATTCTTAAACCAATCGGTGTTCACTGCTGCGTTGTCTATTTAGCGACGTAATTCAGTGTGATTTCACCCGTCTCTTCTGTTGCCTTTAGCTCATAAGAAGCGTTTGAATCTGTGAGTGATACTTTCTGACGAAGATAGTTACGGCCGCCGTGTTCACGAACAACTTCGATATGAACCGTGTATTCGCCTTGCTCTAGTGCTTGGCCATCATCACTCTTGCCATCCCAAACGAAACGGTACTTACCAGCTGGGCGTGTTGCGGATGTCACAGCGTCAACGAGCTCACGATCGTAACGTCCAACTTTTCTCCACCAGCTGCGTAGATCTTTCAGCCATTCATCTTTACCGACCCAAAGTTCAATGGTTTTCACTGATTTTCGTTCGCTGTTCTCGACCCACACCGCCACATAAGGACGCGCATACATAGAGGTATCAATCTTTGGAAGCTCGAAAGTCACATCAAGTTTTGCCGTATCAGGAATCGCTTGTGCCATACCTAGACTTGGCAAAAGAGATAAAGCAAGAAGCGCCTTGCTCCAGTTCATTTTTTTCATGTTTAACAACCTTTTAAATCCGTTTAACCTTTAATTCGTTATTCAAGCTGATTCATCAAGCTAATTAAGGGTTAAGGTACGGCGACAAAATAGATAGCAAGTGAGATTGCAGACCCAAACACCGTCCATTTAATGGAGGTATTGAGTGTTTTTTTCTTAGGTAACAGTAAGCACACGCCGGTAAGTACAAAGAAGACCATCAGTAGTGCAGTGATATCGATGAACCATTTCCAGACCTCACCGCTGTTACGACCTTTGTGTAGGTCGTTCAACAGGGCAATCACACCGTAATTCGTGGTTTCGACTTCGACCATTTCAGAGGTCACGTCAACAAACACTGAAGCGTTGTAACCTGGTCCTTTGAAGTCCATGGACACTTCACCGATCAGCAACTCACCGTCTTCAATTTCGGCGTAGATGTCTAAACCAGAAGGAACACCGGATAAATTAGCCTCTTCAAACAGAAATGCTTCGAAGGCATTTTCATCGGCTTTTAATCGCCCATCTTGGATCGTGAACAAACTCGTAGGAAGCTCTAAAGTAGAGCGTTGGATATTAGGTTGGCTTGACTCAAATAACTCAGGTCGATTCAGGGTGATACCTGTCACTGAGAAGAAAAGAACAACGAACAGAAGTGCCATTGAAATATAAACATGAAGTCGACGAGCCCACGATTGAACCGCCCTACTTTTTAACGACATACAAACCAATACCTATAAATTTTATGGCGTCAATTTAGTTGATAATCATTCGTATTGGCATTCAATTTACATTGTTTACGTTTGCCGAGCGGCGTAAGGAAATTTACATAACATTACATGGGAAGTAATCGAACTGTATGCATATTCTTGCTAACTTGTACTAAAGGGAATGGATAGCTTGTATTTGAGGTCATCGATAGTAAGGTCAAACCTCAAAAAATCTCAATATCAACATGCTTGATTGAGGTTGGTTTAAGGTAGCAGTTGTGGCTTTAAGGAATGAAAGTTGGGACTATTTACCTTCGTGACTATTAACCTTCGGAGCTATTTGATCTTTGGATCATTTTGAAGGTCATACACAAACGGCGGACTCTTCGGTTGATGCGGTTTGTTAAATACAGACTAATAACCGATTTAACGATAGCTAATAAGGCTTAAAGGGATTTTGAAATGCGTATTATTGTTTTGGCTTTTACCGCGCTTGTAACAGCGTGCAGTAGCCAAATGAGCAGTACAGAAGAGCACGTCCAAGAATACATCGGTTCAGACATAACCGATGCACAAGAGCAGTATCTAACCGAACGCTCACGTCCTATCAGCTTTTGGGCATCTCGAAACTATGCTTGGGTTGAGACGAAGAAACCACTAGATAATGGTTACACTTTACATGCCTTTAAGAACCCTTATCGTGACTGCACCATTAACTGGGTCGCTAACACCAGTGGCGCAATTCAAAGTGCAACGCTTAGTGGCACGATGTGCGAGCCTTAATCAATCCATTCCAATCGAACAATAACGCTAGATGAGCTAAAGTCCCAAGATGGGCTTAAGTCGCCTAAATTAAAAAGGGTGTCATTTGAACCATCAAATGACACCCTTTTCTCTATATTACTTTCTCTTGTCTTCTGTCGTGCTATTAGCAGTTAAACGTTGCCGTTATCACTCACTGTTCTTAGCTGAGTCAGGTATTTAATCCAGCCTTTTGCCTCAGAAGATGGCTCAATGTTGTTCGCACGCTTGGCTTGAGCAAGGGCGTTATCAAGATTCTTTAACTTGTACCATGAACGCACTTTCGCTAACGCAACATCGGCTTGTTTGTTTTTGTCTTTCACTTTATCTAAAACAACCAGAGCTCGGTCGTAGTAACCTTGCTGAACCAATAGCTGAGCCACATTCCAATGATACTGAGTGTCTTTTTTAGACGCTAACGTCCACACTTCAATCGCGTTGTCCCACTCTTTCGCTAGCTGCCAGTAGGTTGCTTGCTCTGCTAGAAGTTGAACGTCGCTGTTCGCATCATCTAGCTTACTAATTTCTTGTGCTGCGCGCTCTGGAATACCACGTTTAGCATAAAGCTGAGCCAGTAATCTGCGGTCTGAGTTTTTCAGCTCAACACCTTGTAGATCTGCCAGTGCTAACGTGTTCAATGCATCGCGGTTACGTTCTAGTCTTAACTGAATACCCACAAGTTGACGCCACCAGTTATCTTTCTCTGGTTGAAGTTCAATCAGGCTTTCCAGTGTAGGAATCGACTGTTTCCACTGCTTTAACTGAAGCTGTGCGCCCAGTTTTAGCGATAGAGGCGACAACTCTGCTTTTGAATTGAATTTGTCACGATTACCGATGGCAACTAGGACTTTCGACCAGTTTTCAATTTGGTATTCAGCTTGTGCAATTCGCATCCAAAGCGTGTCTTTCTTTTCCTTTTCTGGCGCTGTTTTCACTAACTCGTAATAGTGCGGAAGCGCGTTTTTGAACTGCTGATCGTTCAACAATAAATCAGCCAGCATGCGCTTCGTTATCCAAGCTTGCTCATCGACTAACAAATTCGTATCGACGGCATAAGTTAGCTGCTTAATCGCCTCGTCAGTTTTGCCATCTTGCCAGTAAAACACACCCAGCATACGAGCTACGTATGCTTTGTCGTAGCCTTTCGAAAGCTCCAAGCTTGCAAGTACGTCAATCGCCTGTTTAACCTGTTCATCTTGAGCAAGCTTATGCGCCTTTTGAACACGAATGGCAGTATATTGAGATAGCTCTTGCGCTTGTGTTGTAAGGGGCATTAACAACAAGCCCACTAATATCCATATCTGTTTCATCATTTTGCCAACTTAAACTCTAGTTTCACGGTTTGACCAACCTGAGCTATCGCTTTTCCATCGACGACTTTTGGTTGATATTTCCATTTTTTAAGTGCTCTCATCGCTTCACGTTCAAACATACGACGTGGGTTTGCTTCAGTGACTTGAATGTCAATTGGGCGTCCCGTTTCGTCGATGGTAAAAGACATAATCACATGACCTTCAGCGCCACGCTTCAGCGCTTTAGCTGGGTAACGAGGTTCTACTCGATACAGAGGCATTGCCTGTTGGTTTGACCCAAAATCAGAAAATGTCGGAGCGTTAATCGCTAGGCCGTCAATCGATGTATTCAAATCCAAAGAAGGCAGTGAAGACATCGAATTCAGAGGCGTAACTTCAGCTTGTGACTGAGACGTTTGCGCTTCCGGTGGCGGCTCTGGCATTTCTGGTTTTTCAGGAACTGCACGTTGTCTTCTTTGGACTTCTTGCTCTTGTTCCACCATTACCATGTTGAAACTTAACGTCTCACTGTTGTCTGGTGAACGTTGGTGGCCATTATCGACCATCCAAGCCATAAAGGAAAACAGAGCTAAGCCCAATGCACCCGCTAGAGGTAAAGCAAGAAATAGGCGAATCATTTATGAAGATCCTCCAAGATCATCGCTTTTCAGCAGCAAGCGCGATGTTTTTAACACCCGCACCTTTAGCGGCGTCCATCACTTTAACAACCGTACCGTTGTAAGCGTGTTCATCCGCTTGAATAACCAAAGAAGCATCAGGTTGTTCTAGCAACAAGTGTTCTAATGTCGCTTGAACACGCTCAACATCAACAACACGTTTATCGATGAAGATGTCATTCGCAGAAGTAATCGCAACAAAGATGCCCGCATCCTTTTGGCTTACTACGTTAGACGCTTGTGGGCGATTGACTTCAACCCCTGATTCACGAACAAATGAACTGGTCACAATAAAGAAAATAAGCATGATAAATACAATATCAAGCATCGAAGTAAGGTCTATTTGTGCCTCTTCGTTTTTAGAATGACGTCGACCGAGTCTCATCGTTGACTCCTTAAAGATTTTTCTAATTTCAATTCTAAGCGGTTACACACTTTCGCTAAACGAGCGTGAACAAACATGCCCGCTAATGCAGCAACCATACCCGCCATGGTTGGCAGTGTTGCCAACGAGATACCTGAAGCCATCAATTTAGGGTCACTGCTTCCTTGAGTCGCCATGACATCAAAAACAGAGATCATACCGGTGACGGTACCTAGCAAACCCAGCATCGGACAAATAGCGACTAACAACTTAATAAAGTTCAAGTTTTGGTTAAGTAAGATACTCGCTTGCCCCAACCAACCTTCACGAATGGCTTTGGCATGCCAAGAAGAGTGATCTTCTCTTTGATACCACTTAGTAATCCAAGCTTGGCGCTGCTTTGGAAAGTAGAACGCAAGATAAAGCACGCGTTCTACCACAAGCACCCAATAAACTAGGACGACAGCCGCTAGCCACCACAGGACGAAACCGCCCTGCTCCATAAAGCTTGATAAAGACAGCAGCCAGTCACTCGTTAACCAACTCGCTGGTAATAGAGAACCCGACAAAATATCCATTACGCAGCTGTCCCAACTGGTGAAACCACAGCTTTTGATTCAACTGTTTTTTCTGCCTGCTCAGCAACAAGGCCAATACCTTGTTTCTCAAGAATATTGCGAATATTTTCAGCCTGAGTGCTAAGAATGTTGTGTGCCAATAAAAGAGGCATTGCTGCAACAAGACCAAGTACGGTTGTTACCAACGCCATCGAAATACCACCCGCCATCACTTTAGGGTCGCCATTACCAAACTGTGTGATCACTTGGAATGTTTCGATCATGCCGGTTACAGTACCTAAAAGACCTAACATTGGAGCAAGTGCCGCCAATAGCTTAAGCATCGATAAGCCTTTCTCTAGGTGAGTCTGCTCATCCACTACCGCTTCTAAAAGTCGTAGTTCTAGTGCTTCAACGGTTTGGTTTTGCTCTTTGTTGTAAACCGCAAGAACACGACCTAGAGGGTTATCACCCGCTTGCTCAGGATTCTTAAGTTGGCCGCGAATTTTCTGGCGAGCGATAGCCAAAGAAATACCACGAACTAATGCGATGATTAAGCCAATTGCAAGCAAGCCAAGAATCACTTTACCAACCACACCACCCGCTTGAAGGCGATCAGTTAGGCTTGGTGTTAGCGCTAGTTGCTCTAGCATGAACCCACGAGAAGGATCGACAACCACGTTAGACACGTCGCCATTCGCTAATGTAGATAGCGATGCTAAAGTTGGAGCATTCGATGGCTGTTTCAGATACGCAATCGCATCTTCACGCTGAGTGTTCCAGCTAACATAGCCTTGGTCTGTTACTAGGCCGATTGAACCTAAACGATAAGCGTCGACAGTTTGTGTGTTGCCTTCACCATTGATGAATGCAATTTGAGATTTGCTAAGCTCAGAGCTCGCTTGGATCTGTTCAACCATGCTCATCCACAAACCGGTCAGCTGTGGCATTGAAGGCAGTGATTTCGCATCAATGATTTGATCAACAGTTGCTGTGTGTTCAGCGCGATCAACGCTGTTTACGGTTGAGCTAAGCTCTGCGCCTAGTTCTTTTGCGTTTTGACGAACGACACCGAACAGCTCACCTAAACTACCGGTTTCTAAACGCAGCTTCTCTTCTAAGCGAGCAAGCTTGTTTTCGTTATCACTGAAGGTTTGAGTCAGAACATCTGTCGCACCTTGGATAGAGGTACGTTTCGCTTCAAGTTGCGCTTTGATCGCTTTCAGTTCTTGTTCTGTCTTTTTGAAATCAGCTTCACGCACTACGTTGTGAGAAGCTTGAGTGCGACTCTCTGATTTTGCTTTATTAACTAGCTGAGCAGTCGTATCAGAAGCTGAGAAAGCAGAAAATGAAATTGAAGTAATACAAAGCAATGCTGCTAATGGTTTTAAGTTCATTACTTAACCTCCGCAACAGTTAAAGAAACAGGTAAAGTAATTAGGCTTGGCGCCGCTTGCTGGCTTGCAATATCATAAGCTTTATCTAGCTCAGACTTCATTGAAGAATCTAGCTCCTGCCACTGATTTTGTGTTTGATTCCAAGACCAGTATTGGCTGCCATTTAAGTTACGAGCAACCAAAGAGATACGACCTAAGTGCAACACGTCTGCTTCAATCGTTCTGTCGCTGCTCAATGCAACACGGCCTTGGTAAGCACCGAGCTTGATGCCGTAGTCCATCTCGATTTGGTAAGCTTCTAGGATACGACGATACTTCTCAGCATCACTCACATCAGCACGAGTCATCATTGCTTGCAGCTTTTCAACTCTTTCTAGACGTTGCTCTTTCCTGATTGGCACATCTTGCTCAACTAACTGCTGAAGGCCATCAATCATCTGGTACATCAAAGGCACAACACCTTGACGTGTGTATTTGATCTCGTCGATCTGCCCTTCAATGCTCTGAGCTTCTTGATTCTGGCTCTCAACCAATGCAGCAAGGTGATCGTGATAGATTTCTAGATTTTTCACTTCTTCTTGCAGACGCTCAATCTCAGCTTGCAGCATTAACGTCGCTTGTGAGCTTTTATCAATAACCTTTTGGCTCGAAGCCGACGCGTTATTGGTCTTGTTTTGAATTGATTGAGCTTGATCCAAGCTGTTTGCCATAGAAGACGTTGCAACCAAACTGATGGCAAGCGCTAGGCTAGTTTTTAAAAGATTCATAATTGTAGTCATTTACTATAGAAGAAGGTCAAATGAATTTTATTGATAAGCACTCTCATTATCATTAAAAGTCACTCTCATTACTAGGGATATTTTTACTGAATAGCAGAATCACGAAAGGGGAAAGCCGAAACTTTCCCCTTAGTATTTAGGCTAACAATAGTACCCTACTAACAAATTAGTATTTTACCTGTAAAGTCGCCATGTAGTTACGGCCTTCGCCAATTACTACGTCTTCAGCAAACTGGTGTTTTGAAGACGTTGAACCGCCACCCGCTAGGTATTCTTTATCAAATACGTTCTCGACTGTTAGACGCGCTACGAAATCAAGAGAATCGTCGTACTTAAGCGTGTATGCAGCACCCATATCTACACGAGCGTAGCCGTCTTTCTTGAATGTGTTCGCGCTATCACCGTAACGAGAACCTTCGTAGATAAGACCTAGGTTCACATCCACTTCGTTTGTTGCTGCATAAGTAGACCAAACGCTTGCTGCGAACTCAGGTACGTCTACAGGACGGTTACCTTCATATGTTTCATGGTTCGTGATTTCAGCATCTAAGTACATTGCAGAACCAGACATTGAGAAGCGCTCTGAAATAAAGCCTTGTGCGGCTAGCTCAGCGCCACGGTGAACTTGTTCGCCACCTTGTGTCTTCGTCCAATCGCCTGATGAAGTGTCTTCTACATCCATTGAAATGTTTTCTTGGGTAATATCGAATACCGCACCAGAAACGAATAGACGTTCGTCCATCAGTTCCCACTTAGTACCAACTTCGTAAGACACGCCCGTTGCTGCGTCAAGAAGTTCACCATCGTTGGTGTAGTTGCGACTTCCGCTTGAAACAACACCTTGTGGTTCGAAACTTTCAGAGTAAGAAGCGTAGATACTACCGTTTGATGCTGGGTGGTAAATTACGCCAAGCTTAGGTGCAACGTTTTCTTCTGCAACGCCATCACTTACTTTACGGTCGAAACGAGCACCCGCAAGAACTTGCCATTCATCATTAATAGTAATCAAATCTTGGATGTAGAAGCCCCAAGTATCGTAAGTACTCATCTTACCTAGCGATGTTGGACCCACTGACGGCGCTGGTACTGTTGCATCTGGTGCGTATTCAGCGCTGCTGAAGCGATCCATACCACGGTAATAGCTGTAGCCTAACCAGTTAGCACCGAATAATAGTTGATGCTCTGTGCCCGCAAGATCAGCGGTTGTTGTTAGATCAACGTAAGCCGTTCTGAAACGCCATTTATCATGACGGTAGTTACCGCCTTGAGTCACGGTGCCCGTACCATCAGGGTTCATATTTTTAAAGCTTGGGTAGCTTTCCATATCGATACGTTCGAAATCTTGGTAGTTGAAACCTGTCTTTAAAGACCATGTGTCAGTCAGGTTAGCAGCAATATCAAAACCAACATTCTCAACATCATTCTCGATCTGTGACCACTGTGCATCCCAGATGTGCTTGTCGCTACCTACTCGGTTGCCGTCTAGCGTGTATAAAGCGCCAGAATCTACGCTACCTTCGTCGTTAGTTTTGTCGTAATGAACAGAAACTGTCACGTCTTCAGTTACATCGTAATCGACGAATACACCACCAACAAAACGTTCTGTTTGTGGTTCAGTTCCGTCACCATAAGTTCTCCAAGAGCCGTAGCTTTCTTTAGATAGAATCGCGCGACCGCGTAGAGTTTCAGCGTCGTTCAAAGCGCCACTTACGTCTACCGTTGTACGAGAATGGTCATTAGAACCAATATCTTGGCTAACACTTACTTGCGTATCGTAAGTTGGCTTCTTGCTTACCATATTGATCAAACCACCTGGTGCAGAAATACCGTAAAGAAGACCAGAAGGCCCTTTAAGTACTTCAACACGCTCTAGCAGTTCGATTGGTTGGCGGTAGTGAGACCAATGTTGCTGGCCATTTTTAAGGAAGCCCGAAGAGCTTTCTACCGAGAAACCACGTAGAGAGAAACGTTCACGGTTACGGCTTGTACCGCCAGCACTTACACTCGCGTCATTCTTAAGCACGTCACCAAGCGTTGTTGCACGCTGTTCATCGATGATTTGCTCATCGATTACTGAAACTTGTCCCGGAGTCTCTAATTGAGTCGCCTCCATGCGCATTGCTGTTGTGTTCGTGTCGGCTTTATAACCGTAGTCACGACCTTCAACAACCATATGCTCGTCTGTTTTTACTGTTTCTGCCAATACTGCTGGTGAAGCTAATACTGCGCCGATCACTAAAGCCAATGGGCTCTTTGAAAACATGTCCTTTACTCCGTTTTTATTCTTTTAGACGAGCACTTTGTTATTTATTCGATGTGCTCGCTGAACCGTTTCCGGTACCACTGAATTATTCCGACAGAGAATATAAGTGATAACTATTACCATTTGCATTAAATTTACATTCTTTGCATTCGTAAAGTTTTGTAAAGGCGTGTCGGGGAGGCGTTTTTATAAAGTTAAACAAAACCAATTTAATACAAATGGTTAGAGAGCATTTACGCTAAAAAGTGGTTATCGATGTCAAATCTTTTGAAACAGCGTTATTAGCTCGGCCTATTTAAGGTGGCCAGATTGATAAGAAAATTGTCTCTTCTTATTTACTACCTTTGAAACGGCAGTCTTATGTATAAAACTCTCGATAAATGTAAATTTATGGTGAATTGTTTTGTTTAGTTTTGTTTAATTGACGAAATTATCAGTGATTTTGATCACATCTATAATTCCAAACTCATTTTTTGTTTTTCGATTTGAACAACCGACTGCTAATCTCCTGCTCACTTTGAAAAGGTATCAAAGTTATAAATAATAAGGAGTGTTCTAAATGAATACCAAGAAACCTATGTCTCTGACTGGTCGAGTAATCCTCGGTATGGTCGTAGGTATATTAACGGGATTCGCCATTCAATCCCTTTTTTCAGACAGCGGATTTGTTAACAACTACATCGTTAACGGACTCTTTGAAGTAGGCGGACAAATCTTTGTCGCCAGTTTAAAAATGCTTGTTGTGCCTCTAGTCTTCGTTTCACTAGTGTGCGGTACAAGTTCTCTTAAAGACTTATCAACTCTTGGCCGTATGGGTGGCAAAACGCTTGCACTTTATATCGGTACTACTGCTGTTGCCATCACTCTAGCATTAACTATCGGTAACCTGTTCCAACCTGGAGCTGGTGCGGATCTTACTGCTGCGAGCTCTTTCAAATCAGCGGATGCCCCTTCTCTGGGCCAAGTAATCATCGACATGTTCCCAACCAACCCTATTCAGGCGATGGCTGAGGGCAAAACGTTACAAGTTATCGTATTTGCAGTGTTGTTTGGTATCGCAATCAGTGCGGCGGGCAAACCCGGTGAACGTATCGCTGCAGTTTTCTCTGATCTAAACGAAGTGATCATGAAGCTAGTTGCGCTACTAATGAACCTTGCTCCTTACGGCGTATTCTTCTTGATGGCGAAACTGTTCTCTGGCCTTGGCTTAGGTGCAATTTGGAACCTAGCAGAATACTTCTTAGTGCTTGCTGGTACCCTGCTGTTGCACGGCTTGGTGACTTACAGTGCGATGCTTAAAGGATTCACAGGTCTTAGTCCGATTACGTTCCTACGTAAGATGGAAGATGCAATCATGTTTGCATTCTCAACGGCATCTTCGAACGCAACAATTCCAGTAACAATGGAAACAGCTAAGAACCGCATGGGCGTAGACAACAAAGTCGCTTCTTTCACAGTACCACTAGGTGCAACTGTGAACATGGACGGCACTGCAATCATGCAAGGTGTTGCGACGGCGTTTATCGCGCAAGCGTACAACATCGACCTTTCAATGGGTGATTACCTAATGGTTATCCTAACGGCGACACTGGCGTCTGTGGGTACTGCAGGTGTCCCTGGTGTTGGTCTTGTTATGCTAGCGATGGTATTGAACCAAGTGGGTCTACCGCTTGAAGGTATTGCTCTAATCATGGGTGTTGACCGCCTTCTTGATATGATTCGTACCGCTGTAAACATCACAGGTGATAGTGCCGTATCTATCATCGTTGCTAAGTCTGAAGGCGCTCTTGATGAGTCTCGCTTCAACGACCCTGCAGCAGGTGAGAAGGAAGAAGAAGTTAAGCTAGCTCGCCAACAGACATAATCTCGCTTATCTGATGCTCTTGTCTTTGAGTTCTGGCGTAATTAATGGCTACGCCTAGCTCATATCAAAGCGCATAAAGAAAAACGCCACTGCAGATGCAGTGGCGTTTTTTATTCGGTATCGCTTAAGTCAGTACTACTGAGTTGGGACAGTTATCAATTTAAGGTAATTATCAATAGGGAAAGCTAATCACCGATTGGGAACATCAAGTTCACTCTCAATCCCCCACCTTCTCTATTCTCAGCGGTTACATGGCCATTCATCACACCCATCGCTTCTTTAACAATCGCAAGGCCTAGACCGTAACCGCCAGACTGTTTGTCTCGGGCTGATTCTATTCGTGTAAAAGGGTCGAATATACCTGCAATCTTGTTATCAGGAATGCCATCACCGTCGTCTTCTACAGATATGACACTGTAACGTTTATCTATGACCTGTTCGTATGTAGTCACGACGACATGAGCGTTCTCACCCGCGTATTTAATGGCATTCCCGACCAAGTTGCCAATCACTCGAAGCAGTAGCCTCTCATCAACGTTCACCATTGATGTCGGCGTCTCAAGGGAACCAATCAAAGTTTGATTCGGTTTTAAATCGTTTTGCATCTGCGCGATCAACATTGAACAATAGTGCTCAAGGTGCATTAAGCTTAACTTGGAGTCATAGCGAGAGGTTTCTAAACGGCTAAATTCAAGTATCTCACCCACCAGCTTGTTCATCTCTTCTGTTTCATTTTCCATTCGTTCTAGCAAACCAATGCTTTTATCATCAACCTTGCTGCGCAGCAGGTGTAGTGCGAGGTTTTGCCTTGCTAATGGTGTTCTTAACTCGTGTGAGACATCACGAATCAAACGACGTTGCTTTTCAGCCAGAGATTTAATCTCAAAGGTCATATGATCAAAATCATGTGCAAGCTCGTTGAATTCACGCGTGGTAGAGTTCAACTCCGACACCACACTGACCGTAAAGTCACCTTGAGCCAGTCTGCGGCTCGCTTCTCTCAATCGGTCCAACGGTTGCTGAAGGCTTTTGGCCATGATAATCGAGAACAGAGACAATACGACCAATGCAATCAATGCTTTAAGCATATAGGAGTATGGCGCAAAAGATTTTGCGGGGTGAAACTGGTGCGGTAGTTGGATAACCAGTGTTTTACCGTTATCCAGTGGTAGACCGAAGATCGGCTTACTCACACGATCACTAAGTTGGTGATCTAACGTTCTTAAGTATTTGAGCTTAAATTCAAAATGCGGGTGCATGTGACGATGTGTGATCGGACGATTGTCTTTATCGATGACGAACAGATAATACTGCTGAGCATTACCCCAGTCCGCGAGTTCATCCATGTCCCCTTCTTCGATCAACACATTCGCTTGGTAAGCAAGGTCGAGCATCTCCGCTTTTACCGATTCTGGCACTTTAAGCAGCGCTTTCATCAAGGCTCTTTCAGCGACACCTTGCAGGATCAAAATACTCACCAGAATTACGGTCAGGTAACTGAACAGTTGGAAAGTGAGTCCGTCTTTGCGCTTAGCAATAAAATCAGGGCAACGCAGCAGTTTTTTACTCATGCTCCTACCGACTCTAGGTAACTGTAACCTTTACCACGAACGGTTTTAATATGTTGTTTAGACAAACCTGCCTGAACGAGCTTTCTACGTATATTGCTGATATGCATATCTAAATTACGATCGAAGGGACACAATTCTTTCTTGAGTACGTGGATTTGCAAATCAGATTTGGACACAACAATACCGTCATTTTTAACCAAATAATCTAGCAAGTCTTTTTCAGTGCCAGTTAATGGCAAACGAGAGAGTTGTTCACACAAGCCGTGATTAGAGGAAGCTAAAGATTGTCTTTGGCGTTCAAAACCCACTCGGCGCAAGATCACCTTAATACGGGTTAAGAGTTCAGGAACATTGAAAGGTTTAGCGATGTACTGGTCGGCGCCTGCTTGGTAGCCATCGAGCATTGAGGCATCGTCGTTAAGTGCGGTTAGCATAAGAATGGGAGTAGCAAAACGCTGACAAATACGTCTTGCTACTTGAATGCCGCTTAGGTTCGGAAGCATTACATCGAGTAGAACCAAATCGACAGGATGAGTTTGAATAAACTCAAGTGCGGATTCACCGCAATGAACAGTATCAACGTGATACCCCTCATTTTCTAACACTTCACCCAGTAATTCACACAACTGAATATCATCATCTACAACTAAAACGCGAGACATTACACACACCGATAAATAAGAACTGTTTGCATTCTAATTATCGTTATTATTGATTTCAATTATAAAGTGCCCGATTTCCTTTATAGAAGAAAATCTTTTTCAATCGGTACAAATTTTGAGGCAGAATCGATAAGATTTTGAGCAGTTAACCCCGGAACACCATACACTTCAACAGGCTTGCCAAAACGCTCTTTGATTCGCTCTACAAGGATTTCGAAATCACCGTCTCCTGATACCAAAACAATCGTATCAACCGTCTCAGCAAGTTCAATCGCGTCTAACGCAATACCCACATCCCAATCGCCTTTTGCACTGCCATCTCGACGCTGAATAAACGGCTTTAATTTCACATTAAAACCCACACCACGAAGGATATGGTGAAATTGACGCTGCTTTGGATCTTGGCTTGAGATTGCGTAAGCATTAGCTGCAACAACGTTACGCCCTTCCGTGGCAACATACCAAAACTGGTTATAGTCGAAGTTAGAACGGTATTTGTCGCGCGTCGTGTAGTAAACGTTCTGAACGTCGACCAAAATTGCTATGTTTTCCATAAATTCATACCTTTAGATTTTCCGTATACCCTATTCTATTCAATTGTAAAATGCGAGCCGCTTTACTCAATAAAAATGAACCTGCCAGCTATCGTTAACGTAAACCTAATATGTTTAGCGTAAAGCTAAGTGTCTTTAACGTAATCCTAACTATGCTTATTGTAAGTGGATTTGTTTTGAACGTTTTTTAGGTGGGTCTGATCTTCACCTTCTTCTCTACGTAGTATTCAAATCGTACTCAGGCTTAGAGCTTTTAAAGGGAGGTTGGCAATGCTGCACCGACAAAAACACAAATCGAACGTAAGCATCGACACGACCAAAGCGGTGCAAACTTCGAATCAACCATCAAACTCTGGTATCTGGTTTAGTTTGCTTAAACTACTGACCATCAGCACGGTATTAATCATGAGCTTAACCATCAACTCAGTACTCGCCTACCCCACCTATTCTCACTCAAAGCCTTTGCCGCACCGCAGTGTGATTTATTTCGCTCCAAAGGAAGATTCAGTCGTTAAAGAGTTTCTGAATGAAGTGTTGCTCAATAACTGTCAATTGGACGAACGAGATGTCGTCATTATGGTCATTGCAGAGAGTGGTTACACAGTCCCGACTTGGCTAGAAGAAGAGTTTAACTTAGAGGCCGTTACCAATATTTACGAGATCCCGAAAGGATCTCATACCGCAGTTTTGATTGGTAAAGATGGAAAAGAGAAGCACCGATGGAGTGGCAAAACAGATTGGAAACAGATCACCAATATCATTGACGAAATGCCGATGCGCCAACAAGAAATGCAGCGACAAGGCAGCCGCTGCAGTATTTGATTCTTGATGAGCTCAGTAGTGGCTTATAGAGCCAACTAGAACGTCAAACGATCAAGCTTGTTTGTTAAACCAAGAAAGTTTTTCATGGAGCTGAGCCACGCTGCCTACAACGATCAGCGCTGGGCTCTTTGCGACGCTGGCAAGGTCAGCCAAATCACGTAACCCACCTCGAAACACCTTCTGTTCTTGGCGCGTACCGTTTTCGATGATCGCAACCGGCATGTCCGCTCGCATACCGTTATCCAGTAAGTTTTTCTGAATGTTTGGACTCTCTTTCAAGCCCATGTAAAACACGATCGTATGGTTGTGCTGAGCAAGAGATTGCCAGTCAATATCTTCGCCGTCTTTCTTAAGGTGACCGGTAATAAACTGAACGCTTTGCGCGTGGTCACGGTGCGTCAATGGGATGCCCGCATAAGCCGTTGCGCCTGCAGCAGCTGTGATGCCCGGAATCACTTCAAATCTAACGTCATTTTCAGCCAGTGTTTCACACTCTTCCCCGCCACGACCAAAGATAAATGAGTCTCCACCTTTAAGGCGTACTACATGTTTATTCTCTTGTGCTTTAGTGACCAATAGTTGGTTGATCTGATCTTGAGGTACGCAGTGATGATCGAGCTTTTTACCCACATACAGCATTTCCGCTTTTGGGTTAGCCATCGCCAAGATATCCTTTGATACCAAGCGGTCATAAACCAAAACGTCTGCTTGTTGAATCACTCGTGCCGCTTTTAACGTAAGTAAGTCTGGGTCGCCCGGACCGGCACCTACTAATGAAACAAATCCTGTGTTTCCTGTTTTAACATTCGATGGCGATACTTCTGACATGCTTTGCTCCGAAAGTTAGCTTGTTATATTTCAAGCTTAATTCTGTATGACGATTCATCGTTGTATGAATCACCAATATCCCTACTTCTTAGACTATCAGTTGTTGCCATAAAACTTCACGATTAATTCTAATCAAGATAGAAGTTTATATAACAAAACAATCTATTACGTTGGAAAACCCTGACATTTGCACCATCATCAAGCACACATTGCTCGCCTTAGGTGCACCGTTATCAAAAGTAGAGAGTGTTAAGATCAAAAAAGCCCCAAATCAACAGCTTGGGGCTTAACACACATTATTAGTTGCTCATTAACCTAGAGCTATCTAATTACTTAGCGCCTAGAGAAGGTGCTGTTTTAGCATGAGTTAGGTATAGAGGAACACACGTCATTAGTAGACCACCAACGATGTTACCTAGGATTGTTGGGATAAGGTTGAAGTTCAACCATGTCGCGATACCGAAATCAGCGCCAAGAATCATACCTAGTGGGAATAGGAACATGTTTACTACTGTGTGCTCGAACACTAGTGCGAAGAAGATGAAGATTGGGAACCACATCATTGCTACACGGCCAGACACTGTACGAGCAGTCATGTTACCAATCACACCTAGACATACCATTAGGTTACAGAAGATACCGCGTACGAAACACGTGATCCATCCGTCCATGCCCATGTTTTCAAAGCCTAAGCTACGACCTGTAGATACAGCAATGAACTTTTGAGCAACAGCGTTTGGCTCTAGAGAGAAGTTACCTGTTAAAGAAACAGCCACTAGGAAAGCAACAATCAAAGAACCGATAAGGTTACCAAGACCAACAATACCCCAACAACGTAAGATACGGCCCCAAGTGATGCCTGGACGGTTGTCGAATTTAGCCAAAGGAGCAAGGCCGAAAACGCCAGTTACTAGGTCATAACCCATCACACTTAGAATCACGAAGCCAACTGGGAACACTAGTGCGCCAACAAGACCAATGCCTGTTTGTACCATTGCTGTAATTGCAACAACAACCGCTAGAGAAAGGATGATACCAGCCATAGTGCTTCGAATCAGAAGATCGCGAGTACTTGTTTTAGTTTTCGCTTCACCCACATCAATCATCGTTTGAACGAATTCAGCTGGTTTGTAATCAGGAGACATAATGTTGTCCTTAAAAAAGTAAAATTAAAAGTTAAAATTGGATAGGAAAAGGCTCTAGTTACCGAGTTAAGGCAATATCGAGAACTAGAACCCTTGAACTATCAAATCTTACTCATCCGAAGATTAAGCAGAGATTTCTACAGCACCCTTGGTAACACGAGCTTTGTACGCTTTCACGTTGAAGTTCTCGTCTTCCATGCACACACCTGTTGCTAGGTTAAAGCGTTGCTTTTTAAGTGGGCTTGCCACCCAAAGCTCTTCTTTGTGCTCAACAATCAGACCACGTGATAACACGTTAGATTGGAAGTATGGGTCTGTATTGCTAATCGCGAATACTTCTTCAGCCTTAGTTGGGCGGAAGACAGCTACTTGCTCACCACCAACCAATGCACAAACACCTGTACCTGGGATAATGTCTTCGATCTTACAAACTTTGGTAAATGCCATGATGTCGTCTCCCAATTAAACCAGTTCAACGTGAAGGATATCGCCCTTCGCTTCAGGGTGTTTCTCAGTGAATGTCGCTGGACGGTGTTGTTCACGGCCATCATCAACAAACACAACGTTTTCATCACGGTCATCAGCATTGATGAAGTGTGCAAAGCGCTTAAGTTGAGCTTCGTCGTTGATTGTGTCTGTCCACTCACAAGCAAAGTTATCCACTAGGCCAGCAATGTCAGTTTCAAGTTGGTCATTGATGCCAAGCTTGTTGTCTACAATCACTTCACGTAGGTAATCAACACCACCTTCTAGGTTGTCCATCCATACAGAAGTACGTTGCAGTGGAGCAGCCGTGCGGATATAGAACATCATGAAACGGTCGATGTACTTGATTAGCGTTTCTTGGTCTAAGTCGCTTGCAAGTAGGTCTGCGTGACGAGGTTTCATACCACCGTTACCACATACGTACATGTTCCAACCCGCGTCAGTTGCGATAATACCTAAGTCTTTACCTTGAGCTTCAGCACACTCACGAGTACAACCAGACACACCAAACTTCATCTTATGAGGAGTACGGATGCCTTTGTAACGGTTCTCGATCATCACGCCTAGGCCAACTGAATCTTGAACGCCGTAACGACACCAAGTAGAACCAACACATGTCTTCGCCATACGAAGCGCTTTTGCGTAAGCTTGGCCAGTTTCGTAGCCTGCTGCGATTAACTTCTTCCAGATTGCTGGTAAGTCATCTTTTTGAGCACCGAATAGACCGATACGTTGTGCACCCGTGATCTTGGTGTACAGGTTGTATTCAGCCGCAACATCAGCAAGAACACTTAGTGCTTGAGGTGTTACTTCACCACCCGCCATACGAGGGATAACAGAGTAAGTACCATCTTTTTGCATGTTACCTAGGAAGTTATCGTTGGTATCATGCAGCTTCACTAGTTCAGGCTTAAGGATGTGCTCACCCCAGCAAGAAGCAAGGATAGAACCCGCTAGAGGCTTACATACTTCACAGCCGTAGCCCTTACCGTACTTCTCTAGTAGCTCGTCGAATGTTTTGATCTCTTCGATACGAATCAAGTGGAAAAGCTCTTGGCGAGAGTAAGCAAAGTGCTCACATACGTCGTTCTTCACTTCTACACCAGCTTTAGCAAGTTCAGCGTTCAGTACTGAAGTCACAAGTGGAATACAACCACCACAGCCCGTACCTGCGCCTGTTACTGCTTTGATATCACCAATGGTGTGGTGACCTTCAGCAACAGCTTGTGCAATCTTGCCTTTAGTTACATCGAAACAAGAACAGATAACTGCAGATTCAGGAAGAGAGTCCGCGCCAAGTGTTGGCTTTTCAGCACCAGCATGAGCAGGAAGAATCAATGCATCTGGGTGCTCTGGTAGGTCGATTTCATTCAGCATTAGCTGAAGAAGATCGCCGTAGTCAGACGTATCACCAACCATTACCGCACCAAGAAGCTTCTTGTTGTCTTCAGATACGATTAGGCGTTTGTAAACTTCTGACTCTTCATTTTGGTAAACGTAGCTCTTACAACCAGGAGTACGGCCGTTTGCATCACCGATAGAACCTACTTTCACGCCTAGAAGCTTAAGCTTCGCAGACATGTCCGCACCTTCAAATGTGCTTTCGTTACCAACAACGTGATCAACCGCTACCGTCGCCATCTTATAACCAGGAGCAACAAGGCCGTAGAACGTTTGGTTCCAAGACGCACACTCACCGATAGCGTAGATATCTTTGTCTGTCGTTTGACAGTGATCGTTAATCTCGATACCGCCACGAGGTGCAATACCTAGACCCATTTGACGAGCAAGTTTGTCTTGTGGGCGAATACCAGCAGAGAATACGATGAAATCAGTTTCTAGCTCTGTACCGTCTGCAAAACGCATTACGTTACGAGCTTCAGTGCCTTCAGGAGCAATCTCAAGCGTGTTCTTACTTGTATGTACGTTTACGCCCATACGTTCGATTTTTTGACGAAGTTGGTTACCACCCGCTTGATCAAGTTGCTCAGCCATTAGCTTAGGAGCAAACTCAACAACGTGTGTTGTCACGCCAAGTGCTTTTAGTGCGCCTGCCGCTTCAAGACCAAGTAGACCGCCACCAACTACCACACCAGACTTTGAGTTCTTAGCGGTTGCTTCAATAGCTTTGAGATCTTCGATTGTGCGGTAAACGAAACAGTCTTTACCTTCGTTGCCTTTAATTGGCGGTACGAACGGGAAAGAACCGGTAGCAAGGATAAGTTTGTCGTATTGAATTTCACGACCAGTGCTTGAGTAAACTGTTTTCTTTTCACGGTTAACGTTAATAGCACGTTCGCCGATCAGCATATTGATGCCGTGTTTCTCGTAGAAGCCTTCTTTAACTAAAGAAAGTTCGTCTGCAGTGTGGTGTGAAAAGTAAGAAGAAAGGTGTACACGGTCATAGGCTACACGTGGTTCTTCACAGAACACCGTGATGTCCATGTTTGCAACATCTGTCTTCTCGACTAAATCTTCGATATAGCGATGGCCGACCATCCCGTTACCGATTACGACTAGCTTCATCTTGCTCATAAGAATTCCTGAAGGTTATATATTTCTTAACTGAGCGAATAATGAATTATGAAAGAAAATGAAAATATGATGTAAATCAATTACGAAATCGAACTACCCTAAAGGGGTAGGACAAAAGAGGTAGATCTGCTGATTTATCATACGAAGCAAACGAATAACCGTAGATTTAATAAGGTTTAGCGGGGTTTTATATACACTTTCGTGCATTAGATTAGATGTTGTAAAGTTTCACAATAGGTTAGCAGTAACGTAGTTAAATGACAATCATTTTCATTTGTGGTCATAATAAGTGTAATAACTCATGAAAGCGTTACAGGATCATGAGCAACTATGTATAAATATGAAGAACTTAATGACGCAAAAGACAGTCGCCCTTTTCCACTCCCCACTCATTCCACTCACAAACGGCACAACGAGTTAACAGATGCTGTTGGTTATTTAGTGAATGATAGATTTATACAAGCAAAAGACCGGCACAAAAATGAGCTGATATGGCTTGTTCCTAGAGGTGCTATGGATTAGAGCATACGTGGGAGTTTGGAGATAGCATGAGGGTTTAGAATTTCAGATAGCAAAAAGGCCAGCATTTCTGCTGGCCTTTCAACTTTGAATAGTGGAGGCGCCTCCCGGAGTCGAACCGAGGTCCACGGATTTGCAATCCGCTGCATAGCCACTCTGCCAAGGCGCCTTCAATAGTGTTTTAAGAGAACAACTCTTTTGATTAATACCAAGCGAGGTAACAATAAAATAGATGGTGCCCCGGGC